>JALZFK010000086.1 GCA_030861585.1 Actinomycetota bacterium
AGGCACAAGGCTTCCTTAACGGCTACGTCGACTCCCGGATCGGGGACCTCCCCCGGCTGCCCCACTGGGCTCCTACGCCCAAGAACGCCCGCTTCCGCCGGGCGCTTGAGGACCTAGACGAGGTGTAGTCTACTCCCTGATCGACGAGCGCCGCGGACGCGGCGAGGACGAGGGAGACCTGCTCTCGATGCTGCTCTCGGCGCGCGACGAAGAGACGGGGGAGGCTATGGGTGAGAAGCAGCTAAGGGACGAGGTGATGAACCTGCTGATCGCCGGCAACGAGACCACCGCGGTGGCGCTCTCGTGGACCTGGCACCTCCTCCATCGGCACCCCGGGGCCGAGCGCAAGCTGCACGAAGAGCTCGGGGAGGTGTTGGGCGGCAGGTCCCCGACCTTCGGGGACCTGCCCGAGCTTGCTTACGCCCGCATGCTCCTCACGGAGGCGATGAGGCTCTACCCGCCCGCCTGGATCGTAAGCCGCAGGCCCCTAGAAGACGACGAGATAGGAGGCTACCGGGTCCCGGCAGATGCCACGGTGCTCATCAGCCCCTACGTCACCCACAGGAACCCCGCTTACTGGCATCGACCGGGGGTCTTCGACCCGGAGAGGTTTTCCCCCGAGCGCTCGACCGGGCGTCCTGAGTTCGCCTACCTGCCGTTCGGCGGGGGCCCGAGGAAGTGCATCGGGGAGCATTTCGCTATGACCGAGGGGGTGCTGATCCTGGCGACCATCGCCCAGCGGTACCGCCTCGGTCCCGTCCCAGGGCACCCGGTAGAGCCTGAGCCCCTGGTCACCTTGAGGCCTAGGCGGGGCGTACTCGTCGCCCTCGAGGCTAGAAAGTAGGGCACGCTTGAAAGGCTCGTCTCCGCTCCTCGAAGTCCTGAAAGGACTAGAGCAGGCGACATTGCCCGGCCTGGCGGAGGTGATATACAAAGGGGACATCGACGCCGTCAGGTGGTACGCCTTGTGCGACGCTACAAGATGGTATAGGGGCTACAGCCTACCCGCCTAGAATAACAGAGCTGTAGAGGAGCAGATCGAGGAAATGATGGGCATCATCTCTGAGGGTCGGAGGTCCCCTACGGCTAAGCTAACGGCGCCTTCGCAAGTATCTGTAGATGAGGAAGGCTATGAGGGCCAGGACCCCTAGGATCACCAGAACCACTATGAGCACCAACACGCCCAGTACCCTGAACCCCCCACCGGGTCTGCGGGGGGTCCTCCTTTGTATTTCCATCAGCAGGAGCGTCAAAGGTAACCCGTAGGTCCCGTAAGCCAAGTACAGGGGCCCCTTGATCCTGGAACTCACCAGCCTGTCGAAGGCCTCGCTCTGGTGCAGTAGCCCGACGAGCAATGCCACGAGGCCGAGTAGGGCCGTCTGGGCCTCGAAAGGGTTCATACCGGCCGCTTGGTCGTAGATCTCCAACGTAGCTCTCCCAACATAGAGTCGAGTAAGAAGAAAAGCAGTATGGCACGACGGGCACCCAGCCACCACCGAAACGCCCGCGTCTGGTCGTGATTGGGTTCGCGGCAGCAGAGGAAGGGCTGGGAGCGATGGTGGTGAGGATCGAGAAGGTAGTCGCCCTGGTCCTGCGTGGAGCCCACGAGCTGCACGTCGAGGAGGTCATGGAGACCCTGTCAGAAGGATCGGAGGGCCTGTATAGATGCCCGCGTTGATCTCGTATGCACCGAATTACCACCGGTACCCCTGAGGTCGCGGCTCCGGGGAGTGAAGCGTCGATCGTTTTAGCCCTACACGGCCTCTGAGAGCCTCTCCAGCACCTCGTCGTAGATTCGACGCAGCGCCCGAGGTGCGAATAGCCTTTCGAAGATGCCGCCGATACCGCCCGCGCCTTCCCACCGACTCGTCAGCCCCACGAGGGTGTGCTCCCGACTCTCCGCGGGAGTGAGCGTCCAGGTAGTAGCCAAAGACGACTCCATGTCGCGCTCTACGAGCAGCCCGCCTTCAGCCGGTTCCTCAACGCGCATCCGGTACGGCCTCTCGCGTCCTCCCGCCCGCAGCCGGTAGCTGACCACGGTCCCCGCTCCGTCTCCGCCTTGCTCCACGCGGTAATCCTCAAAGTACTCGGGCGGCAGGATGCGCGGGCGGTTGTTCCGGTAGTCCGCCAGGAAGGCCCGGACGCGCTGCGGGTTGGCCGCGATCAGGCGCTCGGTCCGCACTACTACTTGACCCATGTGCTGCTCCTCGCTGCTTCTTCCGAAATTTTTCGGGCGGAAACCCGGCTTGGCGCCTTCAATATACCTTACTCGACTGAGGGCCCGAGCGCCCGCGTTGAATGAGAAGGGGCTCTCTACTTCAGAAGTGAAGGCACGCACAAGACCGCCCTTGACCAACGGATCATGTCCTCCGACCGCTGCTACCAACCGAAGAAGGTTCGCATCGGCTGCGAAAGCCGCTGGCCCATCTACCGTCCCTCTTGGGCGACTGTCTGTTGCCGGCTCTGCCTTCCTTTAGGCTCTAGAGTTGGTTGAAGAACGCTCGCTCGGCGAGTCGCTCGCCTTCCTCGTCTAAGACCTCGACGCCACGTGGGGTCAAGAGGAAGAGTCGGTGGGCGATGGGGCACATCCGACCACCCAGCGCGTAGGTAAGGCCAGCGCAGAAGTCCACCATCCTCTTCGAGAGCTTGCCATCCACCTCCCGGAGGTTCAAGATCACGAGCTGCTGGCGCTTGAAACAGTCGGCCAAGCCCTGTGCGTCTGCAAAGCTCTTGGGGACCACGATGCTCGCCCGCTGCGCGGAACCCGGGTACCTGCCAGCGGGGGCCGCGCCGGAATACAGGGAAGGCTCATCGTGCTCCGGGTAGCCTAACCGTCCCGCCAAGCGCCCGAGCGCTAGTAAAGTCAACACCGAACCATGCGCCTCGAGGCACCACCTCCCTTTTCTCGTGCTCTCCAGCGCGTATTTTTGTGCAAGATAACAGCTAACTCCACGCGGCGCATCGTTTGGAAGTTGAATCTTAACCCAAGGTTGAGGATATCTAGCGTTAACCTTAATAGAGGAACGCCTCAACCGTAACCTCCGTCAAGTTGAGCACGGTTCACGTTGTATTCGCCGTGAGGATGTGCGAACGTGGAATCTACCAAAGCCCGAAGAAGAGCGAGGGGGCATATATGAAGTCGTTTGCGGAGTCGGAACGTTTCGTCGAGTGCTCGGGGCGCATAGTCCTCGAGTGCAGCGGATGCGGGGAGGCGCTGATTCTTTTAGGTTGTGAAGAAGACTGGCAATCGGAACGCACGTTCTTCGAGTGTTACTGCGGACATAGGCTCACACTCATGGATCGCCACCCCGAAGGGATCCTTACCCCCGAGGAGAACCGCACGGCTAGGGAGTTACTGCGGAGCCTCGGGACCCTAGGGCCCCTGTGACGTGAGCGCCTGCTTGTAACCTGGCACGGGATACCGTCGGGGGAGCAAAAGGACATAGTCGCTCACTGGCAGGAAGATGGCATGGTTAAGCGCAAACACGCCTGCGCTAAGGTACATGGGCGTCTTGCGCTGGCCCTAGCTTAAAGCTAGCCGATGGTCCCGGATTCGGTGCGGCGCCGCCTCGGAAGATAAGCAGACCAATAGCAGGCGTTAGGCCCGCCCTCCATCCTCATGCCGGTACTTCTCCTCCAGTTGCCGGATGCGATCGATCTGCTGCTGATTCCAGGCGCTCTGGGCCTCGCCCTCCGAGGCGGACGTGTTGAACCAGGCGTCCAAGATCTCGTGCATAATGGGGATCGGGGTGGCACGGAGGCTGAGAGCCAGCACGTTCGCATGGTTCCAAATGCGCGCCCCGCGAGCGGTCTGCGCATCGTTTACTAGGGCGGCCCGGACGCCGGGCACCTTGTTGGCGGCGATGCTTGCCCCGGTACCCGTCCAGCAGCAGACGATGCCTTCGTCTGCCTCGCCGGCGGCCACCGCTTCTGCCACCCGGCCGCATACGAGCGGCCAATCCGATTCCTCCTGACCGGCTACCGGCCCGAAGGCTACCACCTCGTGGCCTCGCTTTTCGAGCTCCGCAACGAGCGCATCCGTCAATTCGCTTTTCTCATCGCTGCCGGCCGCAATTCTCATAAGACCATTCTCCGTTGGTTCTGCTC
>JALZFK010000344.1 GCA_030861585.1 Actinomycetota bacterium
CCCCCGCCCCGAGGCCCTGTAACGTCCGAAAAGCTATGAGTCCGGTCATCGTCTCCGAGGTGCCGGCGAGCACACTGCCCAGAAGAAAGAAGAAGATACCCACGAGATAGATCGGTTTGCGGCCGTAGGTGTCGGAGAGCTTACCGAACACCGGGCCAGTAACGGTGGCGGCTAGAAGGTAGGAGGCAAAGACCCACGGATAGAGAGCAAGACCGCCGAGATCGCCGACAATGGTCGGCATGGCAGTTCCAACCACGGTTGAGTCCAGCGCCGCTAGGAACGTTCCGATGAGCGTTGCGAGCGTGATGAGCACCTTACGGCGCCTGCTCAATCCCAAGCTTCAAGCCCCGCTTTCTGGCCTTAAATCTGCTAAGACGCGGATCTTAGCATCACGGTAACTGCCTGAGCGTGAGGTTGTCTACTGTCATGGCGAGAGCGGGGACGGGTGTTATTTCATAGAACGGGGCTCGACTGGCCGAATAAACCTTGGTGTAAGATTCTTGGCATTTGGAGCAAACCGAGAAACTTGGCGCGTCAACCACGCTGCCAGCTATCCGCGGCGAACGAGCTAGGAGGAGATCATGGTTAGAGCACCATCGAGCACGTCTGGTGAGTCCCGCCGGGCGCCGGGCCCACGTGGCCGCTTCCTGGTTGGAAACCTAGGGGACTTCCGCGGCGATCGCCTGATCGGCACGATGGAGCAGGCCTGGGCGAGGTATGGTGACGTTGTCAGGTTCCGGGTCGGGCCACGTACAGTGCACCTGATATCCCATCCCGACCTTGCCCAGGAAGTGTTGGTCAAGCAGAAGGAAACATTTTTCAAGATCCAGGAAGGAACCGACAAGAAGATCGGGTTGGGGTTGGTACTCGGCGAAGGACTTCTCACCAACCGAGATCACGCCTCCTGGTTTACCAGGAGGCGCATGCTGCAGCCTGTGTTCCACCGCCGACGGATAGCGACGATGGCTGACGAGATGGTAGCCGCCGGGCGGAAGATGCTCTCCCACTGGGAGGAAATCTACGCCTCGGAAGGCGTCTTCGATGTCCACGAGGAGATGATGCGGGTTACCCTCGACGTCATCAATCGGACCATGTTCGGGGCCGACGTTACGCGGGAGGCTGGCAGGGTGGGCACGGCGATGACCGTCCTCACGCGCTACGCCTTCGCGCAGGCGGGCAACCCGTTTTCTGTGCCCCCCTGGGTGCCCACCCGGCGCAACCAAGAGTTCCATCGGGCGCTTGAGACCATCGATTCGGTGGTCTTGGACCTAATCCGAGCGCGCCAGGCGGCCAGGGGCTCGGGCGAGCAGCTACGTGGAGATCTGCTCGACATGCTTCTCGACGCCGAGGACGCGGAAACCGGCGAGCACATGACCGACCAAGAGGTCCTGGACGAGGTAAAGACCATCTTTGCCGCCGGCCACGAGACCACGGCCAACGCGCTGACCTGGACGTGGCTCTTACTCTCGGAGCATCCCGAGGTGGGTGAGAAGCTTGTGGCTGAGCTGGATACAGTGCTCGGCGGGCGAGCGCCGGATTTGGCCGACGTTCCGAACCTTCACTTCACCAGACAGGTCTTCGACGAGGCGCTGAGACTTTACCCTCCGGTTCCGGCCCTCGTCCGACGGGTGGTACGACCGTCGATACTTGGCGGGTACGAAATCCCGGTTGGCTCGAGGGCTCTGATCAGCATCTACAACATCCATCGACATCCGCAATTCTGGGAGGAGCCGAACCGTTTTGAGCCCGAACGTTTCTCGCCCGAGCAGAGAGCCTCGGACCTTGACTTAGCGTACATTCCCTTTGGGGCTGGCCAACACAAGTGCATCGGCAACAACCTTGCTCTGATGGAGGGGCCGCTGCTTCTGGCGATGATCGCTCAGCGCTACGAGCTTGACCTCGAGCCGGGACGCCCTGTAGAGCGGGAGGTGGCGGTCACCATGCGGCCTAAGGAAGGCGTGTACGTGAGGCTCCGTCCGCGCTTGGGGATCTCCTAGAGCACGTAAAGAAACCCGACACGAAGTAGGAAGTTAACAACCCGGTGCCCCTCGCTCGCAGCGTGTCTCAGAGGTGACACTATGATCGCTTATATAAGAGCGCAGACAATTGTCTTGCGGAGAGCGGTGTTCGAGACCTGCTACTTCATTCGCGCGTTGCTGCGGATGGTTGCTGTCCTTACCGAAG
>JALZFK010000346.1 GCA_030861585.1 Actinomycetota bacterium
AGTCTACCGGCCAACTTCTCGGTGGTGGCGAGGTCCACGCTGAAGTCGCGAAGATCGCGGTTGTTGACCCCGATAACTTGCGCGCCGGACTCGAGCGCGAGGTCTGCCTCCCGTTCGTCGTGAACCTCGACGAGCGGCGTGAGGCCGAGTTCGTCGGCTAAGGAGACGTAGCGGGCGAGAGGTGCCGCCTCGAAGAGGGCGGCGATCAGGAGGACGGCGTCGGCACGTATGCCGGCCTCCAATACCTGCGCCTCATCCACGGTGAAGTCCTTACGCAGCAAGGGGAGAGCTACGTGAACCCGGGCGTCATCGAGGTCTTCGAGCGAACCTTTGAAGCGATCGGGCTCGGTGAGAACGGAGAGGCAAGCGGCGCCCTCCTTCTCGTAACGGGCGCCCCACTCCGCAGGATCCACCTCCCCTATGAACCCTGCCGACGGTGATGCTCGCTTTATCTCGGCGATCACGGAGAGGCCAGGCGCCTTGAGCGCGGTGGCGAAGTCGCGCTTCTCGAAGAGGAGTGCCTCCTGGTAGAGGGCGCCGAGGTCGGTACTCTTCCGGAGTTTTTCGGCCCGCTCGAGGGCGGCGGCGGCGAGAGCGCCGAGGACGCTGGCGCACTCGTTCACACGAGACCCTCGACGCCGGCCAGACGGCGGGTAGTTCGGATGAAGTCCTCGAGCGTTTCCCTGGCGGCTCCGCTCGCAACGGATTCTTCAGCGAGGCGAACGCCTTCTTCTATGGTGTTCGCGTGCCCGGAGACGTAAATGGCGGCTCCTGCATTAAGGAGGATCACGTCGCGGGCAGCGTCCCAGTCCTCGCCGGCGAGGATGCCCTTCAGTATGCGAGCGTTCAAGCTGGCATCGCCGCCAAGGAGGCCGTCAGGAGCGTGGCGGGGCAGGCCGAAGTCTTCCGGGGAGATCTCGTACTCCGTGACGGCGCCGTCCGAGACCTCGGCGAGGAGGGTGGGACCGGCCACCGTGATCTCATCCAACCCGTCCCACCCGTGCACCACGAGTGCTTTTTGCGCGCCGAGCTCCCGCAAGGCCTCGGCCATCGGCCGCACGTAGTTACCATGAAAGACGCCGACGAGCTGGCGTTTTGCTTGGGCCGGGTTGGTTAGCGGACCCAGGAGATTGAAAACGGTGCGGAACGGTAATTCCGCCCGCACGGGAGCAACGTGACGCATGGCCGGGTGGTGGGTACGAGCAAACATAAAGCCTATGCCCACCTCCTTTATGCATTGGCCAACTTCTTTGGGCCCGAGCCCTATCTCGGCGCCTAAAGCCTCTAATACGTCCGCCGAACCTGCCCGACTCGTGGCGGCCCGATTACCGTGCTTAGCGACCACGACACCCGCTCCCCGCGCCACGAACGCCGCCGCCGTCGAGATGTTGATCGTGCCCTTCGCGTCGCCGCCGGTACCGCAAGTGTCGATGACGCCCTCCGGTGCCTCTACTCTATAGGCGAAGTGGCGCATGGCTCGGGCGAAACCCACGATCTCTTCGACCGACTCGCCCCGAACCCGCAAGGCGGTTAGGAGCGCCGCCGTCGCCGCGGGGTCGGCGCTCCCGCCCATTATCTCCTCGAGCGACCGCTCGGCTTCCCCGGCAGAGAGCGCCTCCCCCGCGACTGCCTTTTTCAAGATCTCTCGGAGCAAGGCTCTTAAGCCTCTAGGAAGTTCTTCAGCAGCTTCCTGCCATCCTCCGTCAGGACGCTCTCCGGGTGAAACTGCACGCCCTCGACAGGACGCTGTTTGTGCCGCACACCCATGATCACGCCATCCTCGGTCCGGCTTGTCACAATGAGGCACTCCGGGACCGACTCAGGCTCAACGACGAGCGAGTGGTAGCGCGTCGCCTCGAAGCCCTGCGGCAAGCCTTCGTACACCCCTTCGCCGTCGTGGAGGATCTTCGCGGTCTTGCCGTGCACGGGCTCGGCTGCGCGCACGACCCTTCCCCCGTAGGCCTGCCCTATGGCCTGATGACCGAGGCAGACGCCGAGCACGGGTATGCGCTCTGGGGCATTCTCGACCACCTCTAAAGAGATTCCGGCTTCGTTCGGGGTGCACGGGCCAGGCGAGACGACTATCCTGTCCGGGTGGAGATCGGGGATCTCTTCCAGCGAGATCTCGTCGTTACGCTTGACGAGTACCTCGGCGCCGAGCTCCCCGAGGTACTGGACCAGGTTGTAGGTAAAGGAGTCGTAATTGTCTATCACTAGAACCCGCATAAGTACCAAGATTGTAGCAAGGAGCAAACGGTCCGACAGTACCGTTGGATTTGAGGAATCGGAGACCACATGACCCTGTTCCTTACCGAAGAAGAGGTTGAAAACCTCCTCGACATGCGCTCGACTTTGGACGCCGTCGAGGAGATTCTGCGCCAACAAGCCGAGGGTCGCGCCACGAACCGAGTTCGTCGCCGGGTGGGCCTACCGAAGAGTGGCTTGAACGTGATGTTCGCGGGAGCACCCGAGATCGGGGCCTTGGGCCTCAAGGCTTACACGGTCGCCCGCACCGGCGCCCGCTTCTACATGATGCTCTTCGACCCGGAGTCTGGCGAGCTCCTCTCCATCATGCAGTCAGACAAGCTTGGCCAACTGCGTACGGGCGCCGCAAGCGGCGTCGCCACCAAGCACCTCGCGCGCGAGGACGCGACCTCTTTGGGCCTCTACGGCGCGGGCTGGCAGGCCGAGAGCCAGTTAGAGGCCATAGCCACCGCGAAGAAGCTCTCGCGGGTCATCGTCTACGCCCGCAGCGAAGAGTCGCGCAAGGCGTT
>JALZFK010000192.1 GCA_030861585.1 Actinomycetota bacterium
GGGTAGCATCAGGGCATACAACGCCGACAGGAGGTGGAGTGGTGAGCGAAACGAACCTTGAGCAGTTCCGGGAGGTAATGCCGGCCGGCCGATTCACGCTGCAGAACTCTTCGCTTTTGAAGGTCAAGCTAGAGAACGACTCGATCCAGGCGAAGCTCGGCTCGATGGTAGCTTACCAAGGCGGGATACGCTTCGAGTACCAAAGCGGTGGTCTGGGACGCTTCTTCAAGAAGGCTTTGACCGGCGAGGGTGTCAAGCTCATGACGGCGACCGGCACCGGCGACCTCTTCCTCGCCCAGGACGCCCGCAAGATCATGGTTATCGACCTTCAGAACGAACGTATGACGGTCAACGGTGACTCCATCCTCGCCTTCGAGGGGAACGTGGATTGGGACATCCGGCGCGTCGAGGGGGCTGGGCGACTCGCCGGCGGCCTATTCAACGTCGTGCTCGAAGGCACCGGCAAGGTAGCCGTAACCTCGCATGGGGAACCGGTACTGCTGGACACGAACACCCCAACCTTCGCCGATCCGGACTCCGCGATAGCTTGGAGCGGGAACGTTCGCACCAGCGTCCGCTCGGACGTTTCGTTCAAAACCTTCATGGGCCGCGGAAGCGGAGAGACGTTCCAGATCGCCTTCGAAGGTCCCGGTTGGGTGCTAATTCAACCCTCCGAAGGACCGACCGTACCCGAGCATACCCACGGCGGTGAGACAGGAGGCGGTGGCTTCGGCTCGCTCTTCGGGGGCGACTGAGCTTTAGCCGGCCAACTTTTAACGATCAGCTATCGGTAGAAAAGGCCGATACCCTCCGACGAGTCGTGCCCCAAAGTCGGCTTGCCACAGCAGCGTTCAGGGCAACGGAGTCGATGAACACAACGAGCGAGCCGACTCCCGCCGCTGATCTTAAAGTCTCGTTATCTGAAGTAC
This sequence comes from Actinomycetota bacterium, assembly GCA_030861585.1. Lineage (GTDB taxonomy): Bacteria > Actinomycetota > Rubrobacteria > Rubrobacterales > Rubrobacteraceae > Rubrobacter_F. The sequence continues at coordinate 930 of JALZFK010000192.1, forward strand.
AGTGGTTCTACAGGTTCGAACGCTTGCCGATACCGTGCCATTTCTGCTTGCACGGTATACAGCGATCATATACCTTAGGCTTCCGCTAGCATTTGGGAAGGCTGTTTATCTCCTCCGTCTGAGTACCGCGGGGTACCTCGATAGCTTTGATATAGGGTTGCCAAGGTGAGCGCCAAGAGCGCTCCATGCTCGACGAGGAGGCATGGCAGCGCGTAGAACTTACGGTCCCAGTAGGATATCGGGCTCTTCCACCGCCATCTAGAGAGGGGCCAGAACGGAGGACGCGCGTCCTCGGCGTGCGTTGGGAAGTCCAAGATATTGTGGCCGGCCCACCCCAACAGGAAAGCGAGTAGGGCTCTCTTTGGATCTTTATTCTTCAGTCCGAGCACTTTGTACAGTGTGAGCAGGCCCCCTACCGGCGCCAGAGAGTGGAGCGTAAGATCCACCTTGCCCGAAGGCTCCTTGAAGTACTCCAGCGCCTCGAGGAACTCTTCCTTCGTCATCGAGTCCCGGTGGTACCACAACAGGTAAGCCGCTTTCGCGAGGACCGGCATATCCGGTAGCGCCGCGCCCGCCGCGCCCCACGTGGCGGCAGCATAAAATTCTTCCCGCTTGATGTAGCGGGTTACTGCCCACGTAAAGACCGCGTGAGAGTACGTGTGCATGAATAAGTATATTAGCTCTGTTTTACGCTCACATGCAATTAAACATAAACCATAGGTTTAGCTTGCTTTGCCGAGCGTAAGCTGTTATAGAAGGGCCTTCAAGCAGTGGACGTTTGTTAATGCTACGTGAGGTGGTGGATTGAGTTGGTAGGTTTACGCAGGGTCAAACTGCATTACGAATCGGCTCTTCCTTGCTAGATACGGAGATTTAGCATGAAAAGAGACATACAGGAGAGGCTCCGCTTTTTCCGTTCTTTCCTGGCCCACCCTCGACAGGTCGGGGCGGTCTTGCCGACCAGCAGGTGGGCAGTCCGGGACATGCTTGATATGGCAGACCTCCCACAAGCCCGGCTGGTCGCGGAGATCGGCGCGGGCACGGGGGCGTACACGGGAGAGATACTGAAGCGGCTGCGCCCCGACGCCCGTTTCCTGGCGTTCGAGATCGACCCGAATCTTGCGGCCGTGCTCTCCGAGAGGTTCGATGACCCGCGGCTAGAGACGGTTAACGACTCGGCGGAGAATATCGAGGACTACCTAGACGGTGCCAAATTGGACGTCATCGTCTCAGCCATCCCCTTTACGTCCCTGCCGACAGGTGCCAAGGAAAGCGTCTTCAGGGCGGCCGCGCGGGCACTGGCCCCGGAGGGCGTCATGGTCCAGATCCAGTACTCGACGGTGTTGCAGGAGGATCTCACGCGGAGGTTCGCCTCGGTCCGGCGGCGCCTCTCGCCGTTGAACGTCCCCCCAGCGTTCCTCTACGCTTGCCGCATGCCTCTGCCCCAGGAAGCCCTGCAGCGATGATCACCCGACGAAGCTGGCAGACAGCCAAGCCCTACGTATTAGGGCCGCTCTTTCTCGGCGTTGCGTTGCTCTTGGCCGGATGGCGGCGGAGCGGCCTCTTAGCCGCCGGGATCGCGGGCGCGAGCCTCCTGTTCTTCCGGGATCCGGAGCGGCCTTTAGACCCGGAACCGGACGTCGTGTACGCCGCGGCCGACGGCGTCGTGACCGACGTCGAGGACGCGCACGAGGCCTGGATCGCCGGCGGCGAAGCCCTGAGAATCAGCACTTTCCTCTCTATCCACAACGTCCACGTAAACCGCAGCCCGGTCGAAGGTAGCATCACGAAGATGGAGGAGGTCGCGGGCGGGTTCCTCCCGGCTTTCCTCGGCGGCTCCAAAGGCAACTACCAGAACCGGATCGCCATAGACGGGCCCAAAGGACGCGCGGTCGTGGCGCAGATAGCGGGCGTGGTGGCCCGCAGGATCTCGCGTTGGATCGAGATCGGCGAGAGCGTGGCGGTAGGCCAGAGGATCGGGCTCATACACTTCGGCTCCCGCACGGACGTGCTCCTTCCCGCGGGCAGTGCCGATCCGCTCGTGAACCCCGGAGACTTAGTACGGGCCGGCGTAACGCCCCTGGCCCGCTACCGTAAGGGAGAAAGTGCCTCATGAGAGAGCACGTAACGTTGCCCAACATCCTGACCAGCGGCAGCCTGGCGTCGGGCTTCCTGTCCATGCTTTTGATCTTCCAGACCAACCTTCTCGCAGCGGCAGCGGGGCTGGTCGGCCTAGCCGCGGTCTTCGATGTCCTCGATGGGCCAATGGCCCGCCGCAAAGGAATCGACGGCGACTTCGGCGCCAACCTCGACTCCTTGGCCGACCTGGTCTCGTTCGGCGCCGCTCCTGCGCTCGCGCTCTACTGGAGTTCGCTACACACCCTACCTGTCATCGGCTTGGTCGCCTGCCTCAGCTTCTTCTTGTGCGGGGCCTGGCGCTTGGCCCGGTTCTCGCTCTGCAAGAACCCCCTCTACTTCCTCGGCTGTCCTATACCGATGGCGGGCTTGCTGGTCGCGCTGCTCGCCGCCGCTGGGCCGCACCCTCTACTCGCCCTGCCGGTGATCTTGACCCTTAGCGTACTGATGGTGGGCACGCTCCCTGTCCCGACGCTCTCCGGCTGGCGCAATTTCAGGGAATTGTGCGAGGTGGTAGGACAGGAGCGTCGAAAACGCGCGGACGCTTAGGGTTTAGCCCTATAAGCTAGCCTTTACAGGCTAACCCACCACGAAGTTGACCAGGCGCCCGGGTACGTAGACGCTCTTACGGATCTCACGCCCCTCGACGTGGGGCCGCACTTTCATGCTGGCGAGCGCGAGTTCTTTAGCCGTGTCTTCCGAGACGTCCACGGGGGCCTCGATGCGGTCGCGGAGCTTGCCATTGACCTGCACCACCAGCGTGAACGCCTTCTCCGCTATGAGCCCCTCATCCCACTCGGGCCACGCCTGCTCGTGCACCGAGTAAGGGAATCCCATAAGCGCCCACATCTCCTCGGCGTGGTGCGGCGCGAACGGCGCTAGGACGAGCACGAAGGTGCGGAGCGCATCTCGCCATGCCCTCTCCCCCACCTCGCCCCTAACCGCCAGAAGGTAGTTCGTATACTCCATGAGCGCCGCGAGCGCCGTATTGAATCGGAACGCTCGAAGGTCCTCGGTAACCCTTTTGACCAGCCTGGCGATGCGGCGGTCGAGCTCTTCGGGGTCGGCTTCCCCCCCCGAGGAGCGGCTCGGGGTTACGAGCGAGTGCGCCCGCCGCAAGAAGCGCGCGACACCCTCGATGCCGCGAGGGTCCCACGGCCCGCCCTGGTACCAGGGGCCGATGAACATCAAATAGCAGCGCAAAGCGTCCGAGCCGTAGCGGTCCACGAACTCCTGAGGGTTCACCACGTTACCGCGGCTCTTGCTCATCTTCTCCGCGTCCTCGCCCAGGATGACGCCCTGGTTAAAGAGCCGTGTCATCGGCTCGTCGAACCAGACCAACCCGAGGTCGCGCATCACCTTCGTAAAGAAGCGGGTGTAGAGCAGGTGCATCGTCGCGTGCTCGATTCCCCCGGTGTACTGGTCCACCGGAAGCCATCTCTCCCCCCTTTCGGGATCGAACGGCCCTTTGTCGTAGTGCGGCGAGAGGTAACGGTACTGGTACCACGACGAATCCACGAACGTGTCCATCGTGTCCGTCTCCCTCTGAGCAGGACCGCCGCAACGGGGGCACGTGGTGTTGCGGAAGCCCTCGTGCAGCTTCAGCGGCGACTCGCCGGTGGGCATAAACTCCGCATCCTCGGGCAGGAGCACCGGCAAGTCTTCCTCCGGGACGGGCACAGTGCCGCACTCCTTACAGTAGATGATAGGGATGGGCGTTCCCCAGTAGCGCTGGCGCGAGATGAGCCAGTCCCTTAAGCGGTACGTCACCGCCGACCGTCCGACACCCCGCTCCTCGAGCCAAGACGTCACCGCCGCCTTGCCTTCCACATTCGGAGTACCGTCGAACTGCCCGGAGTTGACCATCGGGCCTTCGTCGATGTACGCCACTTCGAGCTCCTCCCCGTTCCAGTCGGGCGGGGCGACGACGGGGCGGATCGGTAGCTCGTATTTTCTGGCGAACTCGAAGTCACGCTCGTCGTGGGCGGGGACGGCCATGATAGCCCCGGTGCCGTAGGCGAGGAGGACGTAGTCGGCGACGTAGATCGGGATCTCCTCCCCGTTCGCCGGGTTTGTCGCGTAGGCCCCGGTAAAGACGCCGGTCTTTTCACGCGTCGCATCCATGCGATCTATCTCGGTCATCCTTCCGGCCCTCTCGACGTAGGCGCGCACCCCATCGGCCTGCTCGGGCGTCGTTATTTTCTCGACCGCCGGGTGCTCGGGCGCCATAACGAAGAACGTAGCCCCGAAGAGGGTGTCAGGCCGCGTCGTAAAGACCTCGACCGGGCCGTAGTCGGGGACGTCGAAGAGGATCTCGGCCCCCTCGGAGCGGCCGATCCAATTCTTCTGCAACGTCTCAACCCGCTCGGGCCAATCTATCTCGGAAAAGTCTAGAAGCTCCTCAACGTAGTCGATGATCTTGAATAGCCACTGCGCCAGGTTCTTCTTGACGACCGGCGTGCCGCACCTCTCGCAGCGACGGTCCGGCCCCACGACCTGCTCGCGCGCCAGCGTGGTGTTGTCCTTCGGGCACCAGTCCACCGGCGCCTCTTT
>JALZFK010000209.1 GCA_030861585.1 Actinomycetota bacterium
CTGTTGGCGAGCGCCGCTTTGGGAAGCGTTGGAGAGACCTGCGCGGCAATGACTCCTTGCATGAGGCTGTACGCCTTCTTAGGGCAGGAGTTAGCGGTGGAGGGCGTAAGTGAAGACAACCCTTACACGGAGTGGATAGCGACCTACGCCGACCCCGGATTCGAGGCGCTCGCCGCCAAACTCGAAGACCTGCTAAACCGCTACGCTTCCGATGCTCCTGCCATACGGACGGCCTACCGCCGGGCAATGACCCTTGAGCTGGCTTTCTTCGAGGCAAACGTGGAGAGGGCCTGAGGTATCGGCTCGTAAGTGGGGGTCGTTGGATACGCACAGATCAGTCCTTCGTGAGGGCGACGTGAGGCCAAAACTCGTCGCCCGTGAGGTTTGTATCGCGAAGGGTGGCGTCCACATCCTGGACGGTGTCGACCTCGAAGTAGCACCGGGGAGCTTCGTGGCCCTGATCGGGCCTTCCGGGGCGGGCAAATCCACGCTGCTTCAAGTGCTCGCCGGCTTGGAGGCGCCGGACGCGGGCATCGTCGAGAAGGATGGGGTTTCGCTAACGTGCCCAGGTCTCGTGGCCTACATGCCGCAGAGTGACCTGCTACTCCCCTGGCGCAGCGTCGTCGCCAACGTGTCTTTAGGACTCGAAGCTACGGGGACACCGAAGCGGTCGGCGCGCCAGCGAGCGACAGGGGCGCTCAAGCGTTTCGGGCTCGAGGAATTCGCCCAGGCTTCGCCGGCGGCGCTCTCGGGGGGGATGCGCTCGCGTGTGGCGCTGCTAAGGACTGCGTTGCTCGAGCGGGACACACTCCTGCTCGACGAGCCGTTCGGCGCTCTCGACGCCTTGACCCGCCGCGTACTACAGGAGTGGTTGATTAAGGTCCGTGACGAGCTCGCCGCGACGATAGTGCTCGTGACCCACGACGTCGACGAGGCGCTCCTGCTCGCTGACCGAGTCGTCGTCCTCACCGACAGGCCCGCCCGCGTTGCGCTAGACCTTACCGTAAACCTTAAGCGCTCCCGGACGATGAAACTCGAGACGACCGAAGATTTCGTTCAGCTCAAGGCACAGCTCCTGAAAGCTTTGGGGGTCCTCGGGTGAGACGCGCGCTGCCGGCGGCCTTGCTAGCCTTCTCGGTCCTTTTAGGTTGGGAACTGATAGTACGCCTCTTGGACATCCCCGCCTTCCTCTTGCCCGGTCCCGTGGCCGTCGCCGAAGCATTCTGGAAGTCGCGAGGGCTTTTGTTAGAACACGTGGTGCCCACTGCAGGCGAGGCGCTGGTCGGGTTCTTCTGCGCGGCCGTCGCGGGCATCCTCTTTGGGCTCCTCATCAATCGCTCGTCGCTGGCCGAGCGCTCGCTCTACCCGTGGCTCGTCGTCTCCCAGACGTTGCCCATCATCGCCGTAGCTCCGATACTCGTGACGTGGTTCGGTTACGGGCCTGCCCCTAAGGTTATGGTCGTCACCTTGTTCTGCTTCTTCCCGATAACGGTCGCGACCGTGGACGGGCTCAGGGACATCGACCCAGACCTGATTCGGCTGATGCGCTCCTTCAGCGCCAGCCGGTGGCGCACGTTCTGGATGGTCGAGGTGCCGGGGGTGCTGCCGTTCCTGTTCGGCGGCGTACGGCTAGCCGTCACCTACTGCGTGATCGGGGCCGTCATCGGCGAGTGGGTCGGCTCCAGCGAGGGGTTGGGGTTCCTCTTGATCCAGGACAAAGCCCAATTCGAGATACCCCGCCTCTTCGCCGAGATCGCCCTACTCTCGGTCATGGGGGTCTCGCTCTTTCTCTTTGTCGCTCTTACCCAGCGTTTCCTCGCTCCCTGGACCCTAAAACGTGACCGATAACTCCTTGTGCTAGACTGAACCAAGCACAAACACGGCGGAGCTTCCCCGAAGGAGCCGGGGCGGCTGAGAGTCGGCGAAAGCCGAGACGCTTTGAACCTGACGTGGGTAATCCCACCGGAAGGGAGTGATGTATGTGGAGACCCTTACCTGACCCTCTTTGCGAATGCACGCGAACGCCGGTCCACGCCCTCCGTCTTTGGGAGGTCGTGTTGCGGGGTGTGTTGCTTTTGCCTGGCCTCTTACTCGTCGCCGTTCTCGCGGGCTGTGGAGGGGCCTCCCGGGGATCTTCCGATGATCTCGAGAAGATAATTTTAATACTCGACTGGTACCCGAACGCGGATCACGCTGGCATCTACCTAGCCCGATCTCAGGGGTTCTTCGAGGATGCGGGGCTGGAGGTGGAGATCCAGCAACCCTCGGACCCGGCCGCCGTGCTGCAGTTGGTCGCCGCCGGCCGGAGCGGGTTCGGCGTCTCTTACGAGAACGAGGTGACCAACGCGGTCGCCCGGGATATCCCCGTGCGATCGGTTATGGCGATCATGCAAGAGCCCTTGAACTCGATCATCAGCCTTAAGGACTCGGGCATCACGGAGCCGGAGGATCTGGCTGGGAAGAAGGTCGGCTACGCTGGACAGACCTTCGGAACGGCGGTCATCGACACGGTATTGCGCGAGGCCGGGGCAGACCCTTTTTCCGTCGAGAAAGTGAACGTCGGCTTGGACCTTAGACCGGCGCTTACCTCGAAGCAGGTGGACGCCATCGTCGACGCCTACTGGAACATCGAGGCCGTCGAGCTGGCCCAAGAAGGCTTCGAGACCAACGTGATAAGGCTGCCCGAGGTCGGCGTCCCGAACTATAACGAGCTCGTGATCGCGACGAGCGACGCCTACGCCCG
>JALZFK010000214.1 GCA_030861585.1 Actinomycetota bacterium
ACCCGCGGCTTGAAGCTGATGACGGTAACCTCCCCGGCCGATGGAAACCTGCTCAGAACGGGCGCCCCGACCGTCTGCGCCCTCGCCTCCAACAACTGGAACTCCTTCCGCTCTAGAAGGTCGAGCGCTTCCTCGATAACCACCCCGCAGTCTACGGTCCTATCGAGACCTTCGCTGTCGCTGCCGTCGTTCAAATAACGGAGTTCTACCCGTAGGGGTTGGGGTATGGCGCGCTCCTCGTGCGTAACGCCGCAGCGTGCTTGAATCATGAGCCCCTCTATGCGCACCTTGAACGTCGCGGTGTGTGACGGATCTATCGCGGGTTCGGTACCCCCGAGAGTTATCTCTCGAAGACCGTCGCCCAAAGCTCACACCACCTCACGACGAATCCTCTCTGACTCCGCTCCCAGCCTGCAGAGGACCTGGGCTGCGATCCCCTCGGATTCCCCAACGAGCCCCAAAAGGACGTGCCCGGTGCCGGCGTGATCGTGCCCGAGACGCAGCCCCTCCTCCGAGGCGATCCCTAGCGCCCCACGGGCACGGGGCGTCAAAGGACGCCTATCTCCCATGCCAGCTTCGTCGCCGCCCACGATGCGTACCACTTGCTCCCGCACCCTGTCCGGCGCGATGCTTAGGGCCTTCAGCACCCGGACCGCAACCCCCTCCTGCTCCCCCAGCAAACCCAGGAGCAGATGCTCGGTGCCGATATAATTGTGGCCGAGGCTCCGCGCCTCTTCATCGGCCAGAGCTACAACTCTCCGGGCCGGCTCAGTGAAGCGCTCGTGCACGGGCGAAGACCCCCTCTTAGCGAAGCCTTCTAGCTCCGGGCACGCTACGTCAACCTCTCCGTATAGCGGCAGCGACCGTTAGCGCCTCCTTGTTGGCCAAGACGTCGTGCACCCGGAAAAGGGTCGCCCCACGCTCGTAGGCGAGCACGTTAGTCGCGACCGTGCCAAAGAGGCGGTCTTTGGGTCCTCCTCCCGAGAGCTTGCCGAGGAAACTCTTACGTGAAGACCCAACGAGCACGGGGAAGCCCAGCTCGACCAGAACATCGAGCCGGTTCAGAAGCGCCAGATTGTGCTCGAGCGTTTTGCCAAAACCGATGCCAGGGTCGAGGACGATGTTCCCCTCGTCCACCCCTGCCCGCACGGCGCGCTCTGCCCTGCGGGCGAGGAAATCCCGGACCTCCCGCACTACGTCCTCGTAACGAGGGTTTTGCTGCATGCTTTTCGGCTCGCCCAGCATATGCATGAGGACGACCAAGCAGTCTCTCTCGGCTACGAGGTGCGCCATCCTCGGGTCGCCCAAAGCCGTGACATCGTTGACGATGCGTGCTCCGGCGTCGAGGGCGACCTCGGCGCTCGAGGCCCGATAGGTATCGATCGAGACAACGGCGGCGGGACGAGCCACCAGAATTCCCCGCACCACCGGCATGACCCGGCGCAGCTCTTCTTCCGAGCTTACCGGGTCCGAGCCCGGGCGGGTGGACTCGCCGCCGACGTCTACCATCTGCGCTCCTTCGTCGAGCAGCGACTCGGCCTGAGTCACCGCCCTGTCGAGATCAAAGAACTCCCCACCGTCGGAGAAGGAGTCGGGGGTGACATTGAGAACCCCCATGAGAACGGGGTCGGGGCCTGAGAGTAGGCTCCCGACCCTCGTGTCTGTTCGGGCTACCGGCCCCCGGTTCATCTAATCCAGGTAGTCGTTACCCCGGGGGCGGCCATCGGGCTCCGGGACCGCGCTTTCGGCTGGGACCTTATCTACGGCGTACTCCTCGACGAGGCGAGCTAGGTGCTTGGCGTCTACGGTCTCATACTCGATCAGGTCTTTGGCGAGCTTATCCAGTAGGCGCCGGTTGCGGACCAACAGATCTTCGGCGACGTCATAGGACTCGTCGACGATTCTACGAATCTCTTTGTCGATCTGAAAGGCGATCTCATCTGAGTAGTCCTGCTGGGTGTTGAAGTCCCGGCCCATGAAGACCTGCCCGTTTGAGTGCCCGAGCGCCATCGGGCCGAGTTTCTCGCTCATACCGTACCTCTTGACCATCTGCTTCGCGGTCTGAGTGACCCGCTCGAGGTCGTTCGAGGCGCCGGTGGTGATCTCGTCGAAGATCACCCTTTCTGCCGCCCGGCCGCCGAGCATCATCGCCAGCTGCGCTAGGAGCTGGCTGCGGCTCATCATAAAGCGGTCTTCGCTGGGCAAGCTCATCGTCACGCCTAGAGCCTGGCCACGCGGGATGATGGTGATCTTGTGTACCGGGTCGGCTTCGGGCAAAAGCGCTCCCACGATGGCGTGTCCAGCCTCGTGGTAGGCGGTGATCTCCTTCTCCTTGTCGGAGATGAGGCGCGTCTTGCGCTCGGGCCCGGCGATAACCCGATCTATAGCCTCCTCCATCTCGGCCTGATCTATCTGCTCCTTGTCGTGCCGCGCGGCGAGCAAGGCCGCTTCGTTGACGAGGTTGGCGAGGTCAGCGCCGGTGAAGCCGGGCGTGCTCCTCGCCAGGGTCTCTACGGAAACGTCGTCACCCAAGGGCTTGCCGCGGCTGTGGACCCGGAGGATCTTCTCCCTACCCGGAAGGTCGGGCCTATCGACGACGATCTGCCGGTCGAACCTGCCCGGCCTCAAGAGCGCCGGGTCGAGGATGTCTGGGCGATTGGTCGCGGCGATCATGATGATGCCGCCCTTGGCGTCGAAGCCGTCCATCTCGACGAGCAGCTGGTTCAAGGTCTGCTCGCGCTCGTCGTGGCCACCGCCTAGGCCCGCCCCTCGCTGGCGCCCGACCGCGTCGATCTCGTCCATAAAGATGATGCAAGGGCTATTCTGCTTGGCCTGCTCGAAGAGGTCCCTCACCCGGCTCGCGCCGACGCCGACAAACATCTCGACGAAGTCCGAGCCCGAGATGCTGAAGAACGGCACCCCGGCCTCACCAGCCACGGCCCGCGCCAGAAGTGTCTTACCGGTCCCCGGGGGACCGACCAGGAGCGCGCCTTTAGGGATGCGAGCGCCGAGCTTCTGGAACTTCTGCGGGGCCTCGAGGAATTCCTTGATCTCGGTGAGTTCCTGGACAGCCTCGTCGGCTCCGGCAACGTCGGCGAAGGTGACCTTGGGGGAGTCCTTGGTCATGCGCCTGGCGCGGCTCTTGCCGAAGCTCATCACCCGGTTGCCGCCGCCCTGCATGCTACTCATCAAAAAGAGGAAGAGCAGCAGGAAGATCAGCAACGGCCCTATGGTGCTGAGCAAGCCGAGCCAGAACCCGGTGTTCTGCGGGTCGGTGTAGAACGGTATCTCGGCGTCGTTGAAGGCAGAAGCTATGTCGTACTGCTTGGGATAGGGATACTCGAACTTCTGTGGCTGATCCTCATCCGACTGCTGCAGTTCGCCGGTGACGGTCTGGTCCTCGTCCTTGACCAGGAGCTTGTTCTTCTCGTCGTCCACGACGAAGGCCTTCTCGTCGATCGCCTGCTGGAACTCCTGAGAGTTGAGTTCCTTAACGTTCGGATTGCCCGCACGGATGAGGTTAGCCACGATCGCAACGAAGATCAGCAGAACGATGATGTATAGCGCGCCGCCTCTTAAGAATCTGCTCAACTGCTTTTGCCTCTCCTAAAGATATTCCAAGGAACAGCGAGATTATACTACCTGGCCCGCCGATCGAAGTGTCCGCTCTAACGTACCCCGAAGAGCCTCATTAGACGGTCGCTTTGGCGAATACTTCCTCTTTGAGGATGCAGATGTCGGGGAGGTTGCGGTAGGCGCCCGCGTAGTCGAGCCCGTAGCCTACGACGAACTCGTCCGGCACCTCGAAGCCCAGGTACTTGACGTCGAGCTTCACCCTTCGGCGCGAAGGTTTGGTGAGGAGGGCGCAGATCTCTAAGGAAGCCGGCTTGCGGGCCAAGAGCGAGCGCCTGAGGTACGAAAGCGTGAGGCCGGTGTCAATGATGTCCTCGACGATCAAGACGTGCCTATCCGTGATGTCTTCTTCTAAGTCCTTGAGGATACGCACGACCCCGCTGCTGCTCGACCCCGACCCGTAGGAGCTTATGTCCATGAAGTCGACCTCACACGGCAGGTCGATGCACCGCATGAGGTCTCCCATCACCACAAAGGCCCCGCGCAGGACGCCGACCAGGAGCGGCTTCTCCCCCGCGTAATCTTGGGTGATGCGCCCCCCAATCTCGCGCACCTTTTCCTGGATCTGCTCGCTGGGTATGAGCACCTCGGCCACGTCGGGCATCATACTGGACATCTTCACGAAAAGCCTTTCACCTCCAACCGCAACGCCTTCTCCGTCGCTGCGCCTACCTTGAACTCCTCACCCGTCTCCCCGAGAAAGATCCAAGCTACCTTCTCCCGGTCGTCCACCACCACTGGTGTCCGGTGCCTCCGGTCCTTCGGGACCTTCCGATCCATCATCGCCTTGTAGACCTTCTTCTTCCCCCCGAGGCCCAACGGCCGGATGATATCCCCCTCCCGGGCCATCCGCACCCGGTACGGCCCACGGCCCGCGTCCAGGTACGCAACCTCCGGCCGGGATGCGTCTTTAGAATCGTACCCTGAGACTTCACGCACCTCCACGAACCAGCCCGCGAAACTGTACTCACCGATTGCGAGATCTTTCTCTCCCGAGAGCAGCTCGGTCCCGTAGTAAAAGGCCAGTTCTTTACCGAAGCGGACCGCTGCGATCGCGTTCTTCGGAAGGTGCATGATCCGCGTGCCGTCCCGCCTCTTGGCAAGCTCCAAAATGCCCTCGACGGTAGCCGAGTCGAGGGAGCCCGCGTCCGAGGTTAGTGTAGAATAGGCGCACCGCACCGCGTGGCGCCGGAGCGCGGATGGGAGGGTCTGAAGCTCGTGGAGCGATGCTATGACCTCTTCTCCCCGCCGGTGAACCACCCCCGCGACGAGGCCCTCTAGCACCTCCAAGTCCTCGCGCAGTAAGGCCGCCCCGCGGGCTATATGGGTCCCGGCTCCCGGGTACAGACCCTCCAACACCGGCAAGACCTCCAGGCGTACCCTGTTGCGGGCATATTCCGGGATAAGGTTGGAGCGGTCGGTGCGATACGGCTGATTCAGGTGTTCGAGATACCGCAGAACGTCTCGTCTGCTGTGACGAATCAAGGGTCGCACCACCCGTTCCCGCACAGGTGGGATCCCCGATAGACCCCGCAGCCCCGCCCCTCGCGCCAGGTTCATCAGCACTGTCTCCGCCACGTCGTCCGCCGTGTGCCCCGTGGCGATCGCGGAGAAACCGCCGGCTCCCGCCAGTTCCTCGGCGATCCGGTACCGCCCCCGCCGAGCCTCGTCCTGGAGGTTTCCCGCTCCGACCTTTAGATGACGCACCTCGCAAGGAACCCCCAACCGGTTGCAAAGTTCCCGCACGAACTGCGCGTCCATTAGGGACTCCTCGCCACGCAGGCCGTGGTCCACGTGTAGCACCGCCGGCCGGATCTTGAGTTCGACGAGCGCACACAGAAGCGCCACAGAGTCCGGTCCACCTGAGACCATCGTCAGCGGCCGCGAAAGGTCCATGCCGAAGCGTTGGGCGGTTCGCCCCGCGACGGCGGAAAACTCTACGGGCTTCATAGAAACATTGTAGAAAATCGCGCACAAGCCGGTAGCGGGGGGTTCGAATCCACAACCTCGAAGAACTTGACCCGCAAACCGCGCGAGGAACACCGCGGGCAGCGCTGTATAGTTGCTCGCCGAATGGTCTCTCTACAAAGCGTCCGCTAAGGGCTCGCGACGACGGTGCCGGTTACGGCTACAGGGCCGCCACTATCCGCGAGGACTGGGGCATCGCTCGCGGTTGGAGCGGCCGTCGTACCAGCAGAGGGACTCTCGAAGTTGGCTCCCTCCCCCAGGAAGATCGGCTCTTCGAAAACGTAGGGATTTTCGAAGAAGACCGGCTCCCCGAAAAAGGCCGGCCTGTCGAAGAGAGGCGGTTCCCTGAAGAAGATCGGCTCCTCGAAGGCAACGGGCTGTACTTGCTGAGTGATGGGCTGTATCTGCTGCTGGGGACTCGGCTGCGCTGCTTGCTGCTGAGCAACCGGCTGTACCGTCTCCTGAGGAATCGGCTGTACCTGCTGGTTGTCGGTACTGGGAACCGGCGCTGGCGGGGGAGCGCTGTCGACGATATAGCCCTCGCTTGCCGCTGGCTCGAGGCCCGTGATCACCCCCGTGAGATCAACCGCGACTTCGACGTTCGGCACTTCACTGCTCTCG
>JALZFK010000352.1 GCA_030861585.1 Actinomycetota bacterium
AGGATAATAGCCCCGCCCACGAGCTTGTCGGCCCCCAGCCTCTCGCCGAAAAAGAGGAGGCCCGAGATTACGCCGGTCAGGGTGATGAGGTATTGGTAGACGAGCACCCGGTTCGCCCCGATGCGGCTTATCCCATTTTGCCACCCGCCAAACGCGAAGGCGGTAGCGAACACGACCGAGTATCCTATCGCGGCCCACGGCCCTACCCCCATGCTCCCCCACTCTATACTCGTTAAATACGGGATGGACAATAGTATTAGGACCGGTCCCGCAAACAGGGTGGGGTAGGTCGCCACCGCAAGCGGCGAGTGTCGCTCGAGCATGGGCATCGAGAACACGGTGTACGCCCCCACGCACATAGCAGCGAGCAGGATAAGCAGGTCGCCCGCCAAGCTGTCCTCGGGGGAGCCCAGCCCTCCATAGAAGACGAGCCCCACCCCCAAGATGCAGAGCCCTACCCCGACGACGCCCCTTAAGGAGGGCCGCTCAAGCCCTAGCACGAAGCCTAGGAGCATCCCCCACACCGGGGAGGTGGTGAAGACCAGCCCGGTGCTGGCGGCACTGGTGAGGCTCACCCCGAAGGTGAAAGCGGTCTGGGCCGCCCCCACGCCCAAGCACCCTAGCCCCAACATCGGAAGAACGTCCTTACGAGTTAGTTTGCTCGCGGGCTCGAGAAGCCTGAGGACCCCGAGGAGTAAGAGCCCACCTCCGTTAAACCTGAACGCCACGATCAAGAACTGAGGGAAGAACCCCGCGGCGTACTTCGTAGCCGCAAAGTTAAGTCCCCAGAAGACGGCGGCCAGGATCAGGGAGACCTCCGTAAGCACGGCCGCCTTATCCTTCATATCACTCACGGCACCCGATTCTATACGCCAGGACCACGTCGACAACGCCCTCCCCCGATCCTGTTCGACCTCCTTAGGGGAATATCTCCCAGCCCGAAATCTCTTCAAGATAAGATATTAACAAGAGTAGCTAACCCGACGTAGAGCCTCTGGGCGTGGTAGATGATCATAACCTATCGCCGGCCTGACCTTGCGCACCTCCTCATTTATCCTTGCGAAGGTCGTTTTCCCCTATACCCCTGATCTGTTTGGTGCAATGACAAGAGCACCAACCGATCTTCCTGTAGAGGCTCTGGGGTGATCACGTGGTGTACACCTAGCACTGCTGATGAGACGTCGGCCTTATACAGCAGGGGGCCAACCTTCACCGTTCCCGCCCGAAAGAGACTGGGGGAGTGGTGCAAGTTAGCCCCCTCCAGGTTCTGTGTGCCTTCGTTCTTTCGTTTGTCCGCACCACGACTCGTTCTGACGGATTTAGTATCCTCTCCGGACGTCGCTCTGAGAGAAAACAGGCTAGGGCGAAGGAACTTGCAGACCTACTCCCCTAGATTAGGGAGCTGAAAAAGGACTAGCTGGTCGGCGTCAATTTGACGACGACGAGGCTAAACGAAGGCACTAATCTCTGAATCGAATCTGTATTTTCCTCTAGCTCCTTTTTCGAAGGAGAGTTGCGGACGAGTCGGCCACTACCCAAGGGGACCATCGCAATCACTTCGAGCTCGGGCTCCTCCGCGAGTGGCAGCACCTCCTCCGTAACAACCACATCGGCGGCGTTGTAGGGGATCTGTACGAAGTCCACTCGGCCGCTGCGCATAACGTCCATCAGCGCCGGGAAGGCCGAGCGCGAGTAGTGAGTCGCGCCGATACAGCAGACCTTGCCCTCACGCTTTAGCTCCTCGAGCATGTCGAGCCGCTTCTCGACCGCGACGAGGTCGTGGCTTTGGTAAAGCTCGACGTGGCCGCCAAAGAAGCTCAAAGCGTCCTTGATCTGGCGCTCGGCCTCTCGGTCGTCCGAGGTCCAGACCTTCGTGGCCGCGCTCGCCCTCTCGCGGCCGTGCTTGCGGAGGGCGTTGCCCAAGACACACTCGACCCGGCCGTACATGGGCGAAGAGTCAAAGAAAGTTACGCCGCTATCGAGGGCGGCACAGACGATCTCGTGGCGCGCTTCTTCCTCCTCGCGTCCGCGCACGTCGAGGACTTGCCAGGTGCCCAGGCCCACGACGGAGACCTCTATCCCGCTGCGTCTAAGCTTACGGGGCTGCATCGCTAGCGGTCCTCCTTGGGCGGCGCGAAGGATTCTTCGGAGCGATCTTCTAGCTCGACGATGGCAGCGAGGAAGCATTCGGGGCGAGGGCGTACCTCTCCCATTTCGGGATCGAAGAAGACCTGGGCGGAGGAGCCCTCGGCGACGAGTCGGCCCGATGCGTAATCCTCGCCGGCGCGGAGTTCGTAATCCCAGACAAAGGAGCGTCCGGAGACGTAGCGCACGCTCACCCCGCAAGAGAGGAGGTCTTCGAGGAAGATCGGGGCCCTATACCGCACGGTGGCCTCGGCGACGACGTAGCGTACCCCGGGGATGTCCCCGGCCTCTAAAGGCCCCAGGCCGAGCCTCCCGGCTAAAGCCCTGAAGTATGCTATCCGGGCCGACTCGAAGTAGGTCATATAAGCAACATTGTTGACGTGCCCATAAGGGTCGAGATCCTGATAGCGGATGGCAACCTTTTCTACCACGG
>JALZFK010000229.1 GCA_030861585.1 Actinomycetota bacterium
AGCGTCTCCTCCGCCAATCGGTAGGCATCCTCGATGCTCATCCCGGGAAGGATGACGCAGATCTCGTCGTCTCCGAACCGTGCACGTACGGCCTCTTCGGGCACAACTTCCCCTACCGCGTCGGCGAGTCGCAAAAGGGCCTCTCGCGCCCGAGAAACCTCCCCCGCTGCTACGGTCTCGGAGAAATCCGCTAGATCGAAGACCACGAGAGCTACCCGGTTGTGTTCCTCGATCGTCCGGGGCAAGAGCCGCCGGTTAAAGAGGTCTCGATCCGGCAAGCCGGTCAAGAGATCGGTGGCCGCCGCCCGACCCAGAGCGCTCTCCATGTCGCGGCGCACGATCTCGTCGAACGCCTTGAGCCCCGCCTCCGTAGCCCAATCCGAAGCCTGCATGAGCTTCACGAAGAAGCGCGATACCTCGCCCCCATCGAACGCGGAGAGATCTACCCTCTCCTCGACGAAGCGCCACACGCACCGCCTCAATGCCGCATAATCCTCGATGACCCCGACCGCGTCCCGCCCCGCCTCGCGCTGGTAGCGGGAGATTTCCTCGATCAAAGCCCGGGTCGCCCCCTCGCGGCTGAACCCCTCGAGGGGTGCCGGGCTCCGCAGAAACTCGGTGAAGACGAGCAAAAGCCGCTCGATACCCTCCGCAAGGTGAGATTCTTCGTAGATGGCGCTACCCCTTGCGGCCCACCACGTCGCCAAGATCTCGGCTACCCCAGCCCTTATCTCCTCCGCGATCCCCGCAACGTCTCTCACGCCCCCAGTATAAACCGAGCCCCCCGCCTCCCGTCGAGGCGAAACTTCTTACAACTTCGTACGTATATATCTTGGCGTCTAAACGATTTTGGAGGAACTAGCGAAAGACAGAGGTTTAGGAAAAGCGAAAAAGCGGTACAATCAAGAGTAGTTTCTAAAACTGGTTTTGAGCGCTTTCATTTTACGGGAGGGCAAATTGGCTACTAGCATAGAGAGAAGGGCGGAAAATCCCAAGGTCGAGCGCGAGGCAGAAACGCCGGAGCTGCTGGCGAAGTACCTGGCGCACATAGGTCGGGGCGATCTCCTGACCCACGCGGAGGAGATCGCCCTGTCCAAGAGGGTCAAAGCCGGCGACACGAAGGCGCGAAGGCGTCTGGTCGAGAAGAACCTCAGGCTGGTGGTCTCGGTGGCCAAGAAGTACCGCGGGTACGGGCTGCCGTTCGAGGACCTCATCCAGGAGGGCAACATAGGCTTGATGAAGGCCGTAGAGAAGTTCGACCCAGACAGGGGTTTCCGCTTCTCGACGTACGCCACTTGGTGGATAAGGCAAGCGGTGCAGCGGGCGGTGGCCGACAAGGGACGCACGATCCGCGTGCCCGTGCACATGACCGAGAAGATCAGGAAGGTCTCCAGGGCCTACAACGAGCTCTCGATGGAGCACGAACGGGAGCCCACGGAGGAAGAAGTGGCTGGGCGCCTGGGGTGGACGATCGAGGAAGTTAGGATCACGATGGAGGCGATGCCAGACGCCATGAGCCTTGACCAGCCGGTCGGCACCGAGGATGCCTCCTCGTCCCAGCTCGGGGACTTCGTCGAGGACGAGCGGGCCTCGGACACGCCGGGGGAAGTGATGCGCGAGATGGAAAGCGAGCACCTCAAGGAGGCTATAGAGGGCTTACCCGAGAGAGCGCGCTACGTCCTGGTGCGGCGCTACGGCCTCGACGATAGGGACCCGGCCACCCTCGCCGAGCTCGGCGACGAGCTGGAAATCTCGCGCGAGCGGGTGAGGCAACTCCAGCGCGAGGCCGAGCGTATCCTCAAGAGCGGCGAGTACGGCCGCATCTTGCGCGACGCCGTCGCCTGAACGCGACGCGAGCAACCCGTAGTTTATGGAGCCGGGCCTTCGGGTCCGGCCTTTTGGTATCCGGCGTCGTGTTTTTCCGGGCTGCACGAATGACCAAGACCGAGGCCCGAGAAGCGCACCCTAGGCCCCCGGCGCGGCTTACGTAGCGTTTTCGGCGGTGGTGGCCCTCGGGTGGCTCTACGAAGCGGACCTGTCGGCACTGCAAACGGCTCGAGAACACTATACGGACTTTGTGGGAGGCGTATGGAGCTTCTTCCCCCTTCTCGGTGGCCTGGAGATCATGGGGGCGGCGCTGTTGTTATTGCTCGTAGGGCTCTTTCTGCGCGGCCAACGGGTGCTCGCGGGACGCATCCTGGCGGTCTTCGTGCTAACTAGTGTTTTGGAGCTCGCGATCAAGTTTTACCTGCCGCAGGTCCCAGTTCCGCAGGGAACCCCACAGGCGGAGGACTACGCGCCGCCCGTCGCGGTAGACCATACTTATCCCTACCCGAGCGGGCACGTGATCCGAAGCGTCATCGTCTTCGGGGCACTGTTGCTCCTTTCGAGGAATCGGTTTTTGCGTGCCGGTCCTCTGGCGGTGCTGGGGGTATCGCCGCGAGCAGGGCCTACTTCGGGGTGCACTGGAGCTCGGACGCGGACGCTCTAGGGGGGTGTACTGGGGGCCCCGCGCTTTTGTGGGCGTTCTCGGGAAGGTCTGAGGATGAAGAACGCAACTCTACCGATACGAGATACGCGACGTGACCATGCCGCTGTTCTCGAAAACGTGAAACCGACCACGAGCTGAAGTGCATTAACTAGCCAACGTGCGCACCAGCTCGAGAACACTCTTTGCAACGGCCATGCAGCGTGATCTCGTACCAGTCCGTGACGAAGCCGGTCTCTCGCTCGACCTGCAACGCCAGGTACTCCATGAGTTCTTCGTTGAACTCTATGACGGTGCCGCACTCCCTGCAACGCGCGTGGTGGTGCATCCGCTCGGTCGCCAGCTCGTAGCGCGAGTACCCCTCCCCGAAGTCCTCCCTCCGCACTATCCCTAACTCGTGCAACAGGTCCAACGTCCGGTACACCGTGGATAACCCAAGCTCCGGGTACCCCCCCTTAACCCGGTCGTAGATCTCCTCCGCCGAGAGGTGCCTGCTCCCCTCCAGCTCCCGTACGATGGAACGGCGCTGGTTCGTCAGCCGGTACCCGCGGCTCCTAAGTAACTGCTCGAGCTCGCTCACGCGTTTAGTTTAGCCCGACGACTTACCAGGATCAAGAATTGATCCTA
>JALZFK010000274.1 GCA_030861585.1 Actinomycetota bacterium
CGTAACACGCTTACGTAACTTGCCGGGCTTCCTCGCGCCTTCTGGTAAAGAGGACGAAGCCCAGCCATGCTATGGCCACGTTAAGGATGATGTCGGCGCCCACGTACGCCAGGACGATACCAGGCCCGGCGCTCGCGATCGCCCTAACCAGACCGGTACCCACAGCGCCGATGATAAGGAGTACGGCGGGTATGCGCGGGTAGAGCCCGGCTCGTAGGCAAGACACCCCGAACAAAGCCCAGCCCAGGCTAGCGAGTAGGATAACCGGGGCGAAGCTCTGCGCCAATACCGTGCCCAAAAAGGCTGCGAGAAAGCTAATCAGGCCGGGGATACCCGTAGCCTCTGATTGGTAGATGTATAGCCCGACTAACCCCAACAACAGCAGCGCCCCGGCGATCGGCGCGATCGTGGACCGCAAGAGCGAGCCGAACGAGGTGAAGTCTGCGCCGGATCCTTGAAAGAAGACGAGCAGGGTGAGGAGGTTGACGATCACGAACAGCACCCCGGCTACTAAAGCCGCTAACCCACCCCAACGTATAAGGCTTGAAGCCATCATAGAATTCTCTCCTTCCCGTAAGAGCCCGCGACGATTCAGAAACCCTCTCGTTTCTCCGTCGTGAGCCCCTTCTTTATGGCAGCGGCAAAGAGTGCGGGCTTTTTGGGATTTACCTACCTAGACCTGCTAGCGCTCGGGCTTGACGCGAACGGGCACCAAGTAGGCCCGAGCGAAGCTCCCCGGCTCGGAGCCAATGCGGGCGATAGCATCCCTATACTTCTCTACGTAGTTGGGAACTTCGTCGGCCGGTGGGGCGTCTTCGACCACCTCGGCCGTGCCCTCGGCACGTACCACGTCCCCGCCGTGGGCGCTGGAGTTGAGGTTCAGGTCGACCCGCGGGTTCCTGTCGATGTTCCGTAGCTTCTGCCGGCCCGGCTGAGAGTAGATCAGCATATAACCTCAGTATTACACACTCCAGGGGTTTCTCCTAATACACCATACCCGAAAATGCCGTAACTAGGGCTGACGGGTTTCTGCCATGCTATTGTTAATATATAAGGAACTTGCTCCGATTTGTCAGGTACACTTAGCGTGCAGGGTTACGCACGAAAGGCAGGCTGTTGGGTCTCATAGATCGGAGAGACAGAGCAAATTCTAGGAACACCCTTGGCGGCTTTCAGAACAAGCGTCGCAAGGGGGGTTGGCGAAGGATCATCATCGTTCCCGTGCTCGTCATCTGCGCTCTCGTCGTAATCGTGCTGGTGGCCGCGGACTACTGGATGAACCATGGCAGGATCTACCCCGGCGTCGAGGTCAATAGCATATCCCTCGGCGGCAAGACGCCCGAGGAGGCCCGCGGGATTATCGAGGAGCGTACAGGGACGCTCGAGGATATCGAGCTTACCGGCCCCCAGGAGTTTACCGTCTCCTCCGATGAGATCGGCGTGGACTTCGACGTCCAAGCGACCGCGGACCGAGCCTACGCCGTCGGACGCCAAGGTGGCATCCTAAGGCGTATCAGCGAGCGGTTGGAGGCGACCCAGGGCACGGTGCGCGTCCCGCTTGCGGTGAGCTATGATCGGGAACGACTGCGGGATGGTTTGTCGGACGTGTTCGCCGCACTCACGGTCAAGCCGGTCGAGGCCGGGTTCGAGGTAAACGGAAACGAGGTCTCCGTTACGCGCAGTCGGACCGGGCAGAAGGTGGATGAGGAGAAGCTGCTCGACGACATCGAGGCCGGGCTCCTAGAAGGGCAGCGCGAGTACGAGGTACCGGTGGTCACCGACGAGCCGAAGCTCACGACCGCCGAGGCCGAGGAACTCAAACCGACGACCCGCCTCGGAAGATATCGCACCGATTATCGCGAGACCAGCGATAAAAGCGAAGAGCGGCGGGATAACCTCAGGATCGCCTCGAACGCGATCAACGGCACGCTCCTGGCCCCCGGAGAGGTCTTCTCGATAAACAAAGTCATCTCCCCTCTAAACTACAACAGGACGAGCGTCATAATCGAGGGTAAGGAGGACAAAGCCGACGGCGGGGGGCTCTGCCAGGTCACTTCGACACTCTACATGGCGGCCAACTACGCGGGCCTGGAGATGGTGGAGCGTCATCCGCATGCTACACAGCTTCCCTACATCCGGCCCGGCCTGGACGCTACGGTCTGGTTCGGGAACTCTCAAAGCGAAGCTTTGGATATGAAGTTCAAGAACGACACGGATGGCTACCTGCTCCTCCGGCAGTGGGTCGCGGACGACGGTTTTATCAACGCCGAGATCTACGGTCGCCCCACCGGCGAAGAGGTGGAGATGGACTCCCAACCCACCTACCTGGGCTCCGATTATTCCAAGTGGACGACCTACAAGAAGGTTAAGGAGAACGGCAAGGTCGTCTTCGACGACATCTTCCATAAGGATACCTATCAACCCTTTGTGAAAGAGAGCGGGAAGGTTATTCCGCCTAACTCGGAGGAGGCCAAGCCGGCACCCGTCAACCCCTAAGCCAAAGCCTCCCGGCCCATGAACACGGCCTTCGGAAGGACCTAGCGGAGAGCAACGAAGCTTTCGAGATCGAAGCCCGAGGGGCTGTCACCAGGGTTTGGTTAAGATAAACAACAACCGAAAGGAGCGGACCTGTAAAAGGTTTTGGATCAGACGATCGCCGATCGCCGTCGCAGCTAGGCTCTGGTCCCTCCGCTTGCCCCAAGCACGACGCCCGAGGAGAGGCAAATAGGTTGCAAGCTTCTTCTTAAGCTTCTTGGAAAGCTCGACTGCCCTCCTGGATTATCTCGTGCGTCTCCTCCAAACCCTCCCAACCTTGCACCTGTGCCTCCTCGTCCCCCTCCAGCCGCTTGAAGGCCACGAAGAAGTTCTCGATCTCGTGCAGGTTCTGCTCCGGCAGGTCCTCCAGGCTCTGTATGTCATCGAAGCGGGGATCGTCGCTGGGGACGGCCAAGATGTTGGGCTCCGCGCCTTCTTCCCCTCCCATTTGCAAGGCCCCCACCACCCGCGCTTTGAGCAAGCAGCCGGGGAACACGGGGTCGTAGGCCGCCACCACGGCGTCTATGGGTTCACCATCGGTGCTTATGGTCGAGGGGATAAAGCCGTAGTCGGCCGGGTAGCGGATGTTGCCCGGCAGCACCCGGTCGCGCATGATCACCCCCAGCTCGGGCTCGTACTCGTACTTGTTGCGGCTCCCCGCCGGTACCTCAACCACGACGTTCACTAGCCCCGGGGCGTCCTCACCGATGGGTAACGTTTCTAGATTGACTTCCATCCTCTTGCAATACCTCCTTATCTCCCCCCGCTCTGGTCGAGAGGGGCCGTCGATAAACTAACGTATCCCTTTACCCTTCTGTGGACATCGAAACACCTTCGAAACTATCGTTCGGTAGGTGTGCACCAAGAGAG
>JALZFK010000137.1 GCA_030861585.1 Actinomycetota bacterium
CGAGGGCAAGGAGCGCCTCGCTCTTCGCGAGCACAGCGGGACGCGCGACGGCGATGGAGATGGTCTCCTGCAGGGCCCGAACCCGCCTGCTTAGGGCCTCGGGCATCACCCTCTCCAGCTTCGCTAAGGCGCCCTCCACGGCCGGCGCCGCGCCAGAGAGGCCGAACCCCCGGGCGGCCAGGAGGCCTAAAGACAGCCTCAGCGCCTCCTCGTCCGTAAACATCATCGGTGGTAGCCGGTAGCCTGGCCTCAAGAAATAGGTCCCGTGGCGGCCACGCTTCCCCTCCACCGGCACACCCATCTCCTGGAGCGTTCCCGCGTAGCGGCGCACAGTACGCTGGCTAACCTCCAGCCTTCTCGCGAGCTCCGGGCCACCGATCCTCCCGCGCGCCTGCAACAGCTCTAGCATCGAAAGCAGCCTCGTTGTGGGCCGGTAACCGTACACCCTAACCACCTCCCAAAAAATTACTCGAAGATTCTAACTAATCAGGAACGATTATGACCTCATTTGGGGTTAGGATCACACCATGGCTGGAACCCGACCATCGAGGAGGAACTGGTTTAAATGGGCGCGCAACCTTTCGAAGTGAGTATCCCGCAGGAAACGCTCGACGACCTGTGCGAACGCCTGGCGCGGGCGCGATGGCCCGACGAGGTTGCGGGCGCGGGCTGGGACTACGGCTCGAATCTGGTGTACATGAAGGAGTTGACGGATTACTGGCAACATGGATTTGATTGGCGCGCGCAAGAAGCCAAGATCAACCGGTTTGCTCACTTCCGCGCCGAAGTCGACGGCTTTGGCATTCACTTCATCCACGAGCGCGGCCGGGGACCGGAGCCGATCCCGATCATCCTCACCCACGGCTGGCCCGACTCTTTTTACCGGATGCTGAAGATCATCCCGCTGCTCGTCGATCCGGCGAGACACGGCGGCGACCCCGCCTACTCGTTCGACGTGATAGTACCGTCGCTGCCAGGCTACGGCTTTTCGGACCGACCGACCGAGCGCGGGATGACGCCCTCGCGCATCGCCGACTTGTGGGCGCGGCTGATGACCCAAGAGCTGGGCTACGAACGTTTCGCCGCGCAAGGCGGCGACATCGGTAGCAGCGTGACGCAACAACTCGCGCTTGATTATCCGGATTCCCTGGCCGGCATCCACCTTACGGACGTACCGTATCTGAACCTAGTTACCTTCTACGAAGGTGCCTCCGAATTATCCGAAGCGGAGCGCAAGTATCTAGAAGAAGGGAGAAAATGGGGGCAGGAAGAAGGTGGATACGCTGTGGTCCAAAGCACCAAACCGCAGACGCTAGCTTACGGGCTGAACGATTCTCCGGCGGGGCTGGCGGCTTGGATCTTGGAGAAGTTTCGCTCGTGGAGCGACTGCGATGGAGACGTGGAGAAGCGCTTCAGCAAAGACGAGCTGCTGACGAACCTGACCATCTACTGGGCGACCGAGACGATCAACTCCTCGTTTCGCGTCTACTATGAACCTTTTCACAACCCACCGCCGGCAAACGCCGGTGAACGGGTCGAGGTGCCAACCGGCTTCGCCATGTTCCCCAAAGACCTCGTTCCCGCACCGCGCGAGTGGGCGGAGCGATTCTTCAACGTCGAGCACTGGACGCAGATGCCACGAGGTGGCCACTTCGCGGCCATGGAGGAGCCGGAGCTGCTCGCCGAGGACATACGCGCCTTCTTCCGCCGCTTCCGATGATGCGAAGGGTGTGCGGTCTATAGCCAGCCGGTGCGTAAAAGGATAAATATACCCCCTCGATCACCGACCAGGGCCACGCAGACGGGTCGAGCGGTCCACTCGGCCCGCGCGTGCGTTCAACCGCGCCCTGCTGGAGCAGCAGATGCTGCGCCGTCGAAAGCTCGTTAAGCCGCTGTGCCACACATCGCCCCTTCCACCCTTTGTAAGTATTCGCCCGGCTGTAACTTCCCTCCTGAGATGTCTGCCACGCCAGCGTGGCGATAGCTTGACGGGTCCGGCAGATAGATGTCTAGCAACCTTCCTCCTGCTCCACTTTCCGAAATTTCTTACGCAATCCTTGACCCTCACGTTAGGTGAGGCTTTAGACTCCGGTGCGTAAGGAGGTGAAACCGTGAGCTACTCGGTAGGTCGGGTGGCAGATCTCGCCGGTGTGACGATCCGGACGCTACACCACTACGATGAGATCGGCTTGCTCTCGCCCAGCGGACGTAGCCCGGCCGGCTACCGCATCTACGAAGAGCCCGACCTGGAGCGACTGCAGCGGATCCTGTTCTACCGGGAACTCGGGTTCGCCCTGGAAGAGATAGCGACTATCGTAGACGACCCTAGCACCGACGCGGTCGGTCACCTGCGTCGTCAGCGTGAGCTGCTGGCCGAGAGGATAGAGCGGTTACGAAAGATGGTCGCGGCCATCGACTACGAACTGGAGGCACGAGAGATGGACATCAAGCTGACGCCGGAGGAGAGGCTGGAGGTCTTCGGCGACTTCAACCCCGAAGACCACGCCGAGGAGGCCGAGCAGCGCTGGGGCGGTACCGACGCCTACCGGCAGTCCCAGCGACGCGTCTCGAGCTACACGAAGGAAGACTGGCTGAAGATCAAAGCCGAGCACGACGAGGTGG
>JALZFK010000296.1 GCA_030861585.1 Actinomycetota bacterium
TCGCCGTGCGGAGCATGTAGTGGACTACGGTGGTCGAATCGGGGAGCACTACCCTCTCGGCGGAGGAGTGGGAGATGTCCCTTTCCTGCCAGAGGGCGTTGTTCTCGAAGCCCACGCTCGCGTAGGCGCGGAGGAGCCGGGCCATACCACCCAGGCGTTCGGCGAGGATGGGGTTTCTCTTATGCGGCATAGCCGAGGAGCCCTTCTGACCGCGTCCGAATGGCTCTGCGAGCTCCCGGACCTCGGTGCGCTGGGCACCCCGAACTTCGAGGGCCATCTTCTCCACGGTCGAGCCGAGTATGGCCAAAGAAGCGAGTACCTCGGCGTGTCGGTCGCGTTGGACGATCTGGGTCGAGGCTGGCGCCGGTTGGAGACCGAGCTCCTCGCAAGCCAAAGCCTCCACTTTGGGATCCACGTTGGCGTAGGTGCCAACGGCGCCGGAGACTTTGCCGACCGATGCCACCTCTTCGGCGTGGGCGAGTCTTTCCAGGTTCCGCTCCATCTCGAAGGCCCACACGGCGAACTTGTGTCCTAGCACGGTGGGCTCGGCGTGAACACCGTGCGTACGACCGACCATTACCGTATCGCGGTGGATGAGGGCCATCTCGCAGAGCAGCAGCGCGAGCTCCCTGGCTTCGTCCCGAACGAGCCGCAGGGCCTCCTTGAGTTGTAGGGCACCGGCGGTGTCGAGGACGTCGGAGGAGGTGAGGCCGAAATGGAAGTGGCGTGCGACTTCGCCCGAGCCCTTGGCCGCAACAGTCTCGGAGACGGCGGTGACGAAGGCGATGACATCGTGGCCTACTTCTTCTTCGATCTCGCGGAAACGCTCGACGTCGAGGTCCGCCTTTTCGGCAAGCTCTTCGACTTCTTCTATGGGGATCTCGCCCAAAGCCGCGCGGGCGCGACAGACGGCGAGCTCGACTTTTAGCCAGGCGCGAAATTTCGCCTCCTCGTTCCAGACAGCGCCCATCTCGGGGAGGGTGTAGCGTTCGATCACGCCTTGCCCCCCTCCAGCTTCTCCGCCAAGGCCGGATCAGAGAGGGCCAGGATCTGGGCGGCTAGAACGGCGGCGTTGGCCGCGCCGTTCACTGCTACGGTCGCGACCGGCACACCCGAGGGCATCTGGACCGTCGAGAGTAGGGAGTCCAGACCGCCCAGAGTACCGGCGGCAACGGGGATGCCGATGACCGGCAGTGTGGTGCGGGCAGCGACGGCACCTGCTAAGTGCGCCGCCATGCCGGCAGCGCAGATTATCACCTTCAGGCCCCGTTCGCGGGCCGTTCTTGTGTATTCGGAGACGCCTTCGGGGTTGCGGTGGGCACTCCTCACCTCGATCTCGTGCTCTATCCCGAGCTCTTCGAGCCTGGCGGTGCACTTCTCGAGGACGGGCATTTCCGATTTGCTGCCGACGAGTATGCCTACTATGGGTGTCAAAGTTCCTCTATCTCCAATGCTTCCAGGGCTATGTCCGTCCGGTACTGCTTACCGGGGAAATCTATGAGCTCGACGGCCGCGTAGGCGCGGGCACGTGCCTCCATCATCGAGTCCCCCGTACCAACCACGTTGAGGACGCGCCCCCCGGCGGTGTAGAAAGCGCCATCCTCGAAGCGGGTCGCCGCGTGGTAGACGCGGACGTCCGACAAAGCGTAGACCTCGGCGAGGCCCGAGATCTCATCCCCTTCTGAAGAAGACTCCGGGTAGCCCTCCGAGGCGAGGACCACGCAAACGGCCTTCTCGGCGGACCAGGAGATCTCACGCCCCGCCAGGTCCTCTTCCGTACAAGCCACGAGGAGTTCCAGAAGGTCCGTCTCCATCCGGGGCAGAATCACTTGGGTCTCCGGATCGCCGAAGCGGCAGTTGAACTCGAGCGCCTTCGGCCCCTCGGGGGTGATCACGACGCCGGCATAGAGGAGGCCCGTGTAGGGTGCCCCGATGAGGGCGAGCCGGTGGACAGTCGGAGCTACGATCTCTTCCAGGATCATCGCGTAGGTCGCCGGTGCCATCCACATGGTCGGGGAGTACGAACCCATCCCACCGGTGTTCGGCCCCTCGTCCCCGTCGTAGGCGCGCTTGTAGTCCTGTGCCGGCACCAACGGCAATATGTTACTCCCGTCGGTGAGCGCGAAGAGGGATACCTCCCTACCCGTCAGGTACTCCTCGATGATCAAGCGCTGCCCCGCCGCCCCGAACGCCCCCGCAAAAGTCGCCCTAACGGCGTCGTCGGCTTCCTCGTGGGAGCCGGCGATGATGACGCCCTTGCCCGCCGCCAGCCCGTCCGCCTTCACCACCACAGGGTAGCCGTCTAAGGGGGGGAGCGAGCGAAGGTAGGCGAGGGCGGCGGCCTCCCGGTCAAAAGCCTCGAAGCGGGCCGTAGGGACGCCGGCGTGGCGCATGACCTTCTTGGCGAAGATTTTGGAGCCCTCGATGCGGGCGGCGGCACGCGAGGGGCCGAAGATCTTCAGCCCCTCCTCCCAGAAGGCCTCGGCGATGCCGCCAACGAGGGGCGCTTCGGGACCGACGACGGTCAGGTCTATGTCGTTCTCTCTGGCGAAGTCCCGCAAAGAGATCAAGTCGTCGGCGGGGATGTCCACGGTTTGCGCGAGCGGGGCCATGCCGGGGTTGCCGGGGGCGGCGAAGATCTCCGTTTCGCGCGGGCTTTGCGCTAGGGTTTCGACCAGCGCGTGCTCGCGCCCGCCGCTTCCTACGACGAGCAAGCGCACGCTCCTAAGCCTCTCCCCTCTCGACTATCGCCTGGTCCCGCTCGGGCC
Organism: Actinomycetota bacterium; assembly: GCA_030861585.1. Lineage (GTDB taxonomy): Bacteria > Actinomycetota > Rubrobacteria > Rubrobacterales > Rubrobacteraceae > Rubrobacter_F. The sequence continues at coordinate 2,769 of JALZFK010000296.1, forward strand.
CGACGCTGATCATGCACAAAGGTACCCCGAGTTCGGCCTCGATGAACCCCACGAAGCTCCGCGCCTCCTCGGGCAGTTCTGTTCGCCTCCTGCACCCCGTGACGTCCACGCCCCAGCCGGGTAGCGACTTGTAGACCGGGCGGGCGTGGTGGAGGTCAGTCTGGTGCATAGGAAAGCCGTTCACCCTCTTGCCGTTAATCTCGTACCCCACGCACACCTTCACCTCCTCGACCGCCGAGAGCACGTCGAGCATCGTGAGGGCGAGCCCGTCGATCCCATTGATGGAGGCCGAGTACTTAACCGCCACAAGGTCCAACCATCCGCACCGCCTCGGGCGTCCCGTGGTGGCCCCGTACTCGTTGCCGACCCGCCTCAAAGTCTCCCCAATCTCGTCGAAGAGCTCTGTCGGGAAAGGCCCGTCGCCGACGCGGGTGGCGTAGGCCTTGGTCACCCCGATTACCTCGCTCAGAAGGCCCGGTGGGATACCGGCCCCCACGCACACCCCGCCCACCGAGGGGTTCGAAGAAGTCACGAACGGGTAGGTGCCGAAGTCGTTGTCCAAAAGCGTCGCCTGCGCCCCCTCCAAAAGCACCAGCTCCCCCCGGCCTATAACCTCTCGCAAAAGCGCCCCCGTATCCGCCATCATGGGCTCCAAAAGCTCCCGGAAGGAGAAGAGGTAAGCAGCGAGCTCGTCGGCTTCGTAAGGCTCCTCGTCATAGATGTTGGTGATCAC
>JALZFK010000310.1 GCA_030861585.1 Actinomycetota bacterium
TGGCGGATCCAAAAATGCTCGCCCTGTGCTGGATAACGGACTTCCCGCTCTTCGAGTGGAACGAAGATGAGGAGCGCATAGAGCCCATGCACCACATGTTCACGATGCCGCGCGAAGAGGATCTCGAGCTACTCGCCGCTGATCCCTTGAAAGTCATCGGCCAGCTGTATGACCTCGTCGCCAACGGAACGGAGCTCGCGTCGGGAAGCATGAGGATCCACCGCCCGGAGTTGCAGCAGAAAGTGTTCTCCATAATCAGCATCGACGAAGAGGAGGCCGAGCGGCGCTTCGGGGCGATACTCGAGGCGTTTCGCTACGGGGCGCCGCCACACGGGGGCATAGCACCTGGGGTGGACCGCCTGATCATGGTCCTACGCGACGAGCCGAACATCCGAGAGGTCATGGCCTTCCCCAAGACCCAAGGAGCCCGGGACGAGATGATGGACGCCCCCGGCCCCGTCACCGAGGAGCAGCTCCAAGAGCTGCACATAAAGGTTATTCCCCCCGCAAGGAGGACCGAAGAGTCATCGGTGAGGGGACCTTACCCTGTATAGGGGCACGGCAGAGGATACCGTGAGGGAACCAAATCCCAGAAGTACCGCGCTGCTAACGTAGCAGGATGAAGATCGCCTTCGGCGTCTCGCCGCCGTACACCGTCGGGATCGAGGAGGAGTTCCAGCTTGTTGATCCGGCGACGTTAGAACTTACCCCGCTCATAGACCGGGTGCTCGCCAGGCGCGAGTCCGCGGGGCTAGCCGCGGAATCACTAGCCTCCGAGCTTTCCTCGTCGTGTCTGGAGCTGCGCTCTCCGGTCTGCGGCACGGTAGCGGAGTTGGCGAGGGAGCTACCCGTCCTACGGCGGAGGGTACGGGATCTCGTCGAGGGGTGTGGGGCGCGGCTCGCGGCTGCCGGTACGCATCCTTTCAGCGACGCAACCGCGCAGCCGATTACAGAAGCCGAGCGTTATCACAGGGTGGAGGAAGAGATGGGCTGGACGGCGCGCATGCAGGCCATCTACGGGCTGCACATCCACGTCGCCGTCCCGGATGAGGACCACGCTATCCGGGCGGTGAACGCCCTCTCGCAGCAGGTGCCGCTCTTCGTAGCTCTCTCGGCCAACTCCCCGTTCTGGTGCGGATCCGACACACGCCTCTCCTCGACGCGCGTCAAGGTCTTCAACCTCGTCCCCCGCTCGGGGGTGCCGCCTCGCTTCCGCTCTTGGGCGGACTTCGAGGGCTACGTGGAGGCCCTGGTCGGCGCCGGGAGCATCCCGGACTATACCTGGTGCTGGTGGGACGTCCGGCCCCATCCGGGGCTCGGCACCGTCGAGCTCCGAGCCCCGGACGCCCAGACCGACGCCGCGCGCACCGCTTCTCTCGCCGCCTTCGCCCAGTGCTTGGTTACGACCGCCGACGAGCACCATCTGCAAGACCCGCTCCTCATCGAGGAGAACAAGTGGCGCGCCACCCGCCACGGCCTCGACGCCCGCCTCCACGACTTCTCGACAGGTCGCAGCGCCCCCGCCCGCGACACGGCCCGAGATCTCGTAAAGGCGTTGCGACCTGCCTCCCGGGAGCTCGGGTGCGAGGCCGAGCTCGAGGGCTTGCTGGAGATCGTGGAGGCCGGGACCGGCGCCGAAAAACAGCGCGCCGTCTTCAGGGAGCGCAGTTCGCCGGAGGATGTCGCCGGGTACCTCGTCGCTAAGACCGCCTGAGCGGTCGCCGCTCATCGACCTTTCTGGGGAGGGCAGGCTCCGCAAGCTTTCCGGTGAGCCTTCCGAAAAGAACCCGCCCGACTCGGTGCCCTTTCCCGGCTACGTCGCCCCTAGTCTTCTTGGCTCCCGGTTTTTCGCCAGGCAGCTATGGGTATGGAACAAAAAGTCTTGGTAAGCAGAGTGAAAGAGGTTAGCCTATGGCAATCGCAAACGTCAATGATCTTGCGGTTCAGGCGTTGGGAGAAATCTACGATGCCGAGCACCAGTTCCTTGAAGGACAGCGAGAGATGGAGCAGCAGGCTACTGATCAGGATCTAAAGAGCTCTATTCAACAGCACATCAGCGATACCGAGCAGCATATCCGCAACCTAGAGCAGGTTTTCGAGCAGCTGGGCCAGCAGCCCCAACGGCAGACAAACGAAGTGGCCCAGGGTTTGGTGAGCCAAGCTCAGCAGAACATGCAAGCGGCCGAGAACGAATCTATCCGCGACTGCATAATTGTCGCTTCAGTTATTAAGGTCGAGCACTTCGAGATAGCTTCTTATCGGGGCTTGATCACAGGCGCTCAGCAGATGGGGCAGAACGAGGTAGTAAACCTGCTAAGCGAAAATATGCAGCAGGAGGAGCAGACGGCACAGATCGCCGAGCAGAGCGCCCCCGAGTTGTTCCAGAAGGCCGGGTAGGCGCAGGGACAAAAGGGTAGCTAAAACAGCAAGACAAGGGCCGGGGTCCCACTCAAGGAGCTCCGGCCTTGCGGTTGCCAGGTAGAAGATAGTAAGTAGGTGGCATGTTAGAGATGTGGATACAACCTTCTTCTATGCACGCTTGCAGTCGAAACCGTCGACCTCGGGGGCAACGGGAGGTGTGGCAGACCAGCCTCCCATTTAGAGATACCTACCCTTATCGTCTGGGGTAAACCGCGATCGGGTTTCCCCTACTCCCAAGCACAAAAAGCAGTCTCCTGCCTCCGACAAGGCTTCCTCGAGCTAACCCCCGATTGCGGACATCTGCCCAGATCGAGCAGCCCGACCGCTTCGCAGCAATTCTTGGTCAATTCCCGGATGGACAAGCGTCCCCTTGACCAACGTAGAGCGGTCAGGAAGCCACCAAATCGCGGTGCCGCCAGTCGGAAAGCTATCTAATCACGTCTGCCGCTGGTATGACGTGCGATGGCACAGGTTCCGCGTGCATAGGTTCCTTCGAAGGGTGCTACCGAATCCTAACTCGGGGCCA
>JALZFK010000347.1 GCA_030861585.1 Actinomycetota bacterium
ATGCAAAAGCGATAGGGTACTGGTGAAAGAGTACAAGAGCCGGTAAGCCAAGCGTTGGGCTCACCGGGCACGAACCGAAGTCATCCGAACCGGGGAAGGGGTAGATCTTGGCCATAGAAAAGATACAGGTAGTTGGGGCAGGACAGATGGGTAGCGGCATCGCCCAGGTCGCCGCGCAAGCTGGGTTTACTGTGCACCTGGCGGACGTGGAGCAGGAGATGATAGATCAGGGTCTCGAAACGATAAAGAAGAACCTTTCCAGATCTGTGGAGAAGGAGCGCATCTCCCAAGAAGAGATGGACGAGGTTATGGAACGCATCGAGTCGGGGACGGAGTACGCTTCGGACGCCGACCTGGCGATAGAAGCCGTCCCCGAGACCCTCGAGGTGAAGGCGGAGGTGTTCCAGGCGCTGGATGAGCAGCTCAAGGACGAGGCGATCCTCGCATCGAACACCTCTTCGATCTCCATCACCGAGCTTGCGGCCCACACGAGCCGACCCGAGAAGTTCATCGGGATGCACTTCTTCAACCCCGTGCCGCTCATGGATCTCATCGAGATCATCCGGGGCATCGAGACCAACGACGAGACGTACGATACGGCCCGCGAGCTAGCTGGGCGGTTGGGGAAGGAACCGGTCGAGGTTGGGGACTTCCCAGGTTTCGCGGTGAACCGGCTCCTGGTGCCCATGATCAACGAGGCTGCCTACTGCGTCTTGGAGGGCGTGGCCGGGCCCGAGGAGATGGACACGGCGATGAAGCAGGGGGCCGGATTCCCAATGGGGCCGTTGGAGCTTGCGGACATGGTCGGGTTGGACACCTGCCTGCACATAATGGAGGTTTTGCACGAGGGCCTGGGAGATCCCAAGTACCGGCCCAGCCCCCTCTTGAAACGCTACGTGGCCGCCGGACGGCTCGGGCGCAAGAGCGGGCGAGGGTTCTACGATTACGAGTAGCCTACTGGACAAAGAAGGGCGCCATGGACTTTGACCTGAGCGCGGCACAGCAAGACGTTAAGGAACGGGCGGCGGAGTTCGCCGATCGGGAGGTGGCCCCACACGCCGCACAGCGGGACCGAGAAGACCGTTTCCCGACGGAGATATTCGAGAAGCTGGCGGGGCCCGGGTTCATGGGCTTGTGCGTGCCGGAGGAGTACGGCGGGGGCGGGACAGACTTCCTCTCGTACGTGCTGCTGATCGAGGAGATAAGCCGGGCCGACGCGGGCGTGGGGGTGACGCTGGCGGTGCACACTAGCGCGGGAACACTCCCCATCCTGAACCACGGCACCGAGGAACAGAAGACCCGTTGGGTTCCAGATTTGGCCTCGGGGGCGAAGATCGGGTGCTTCGCCCTCACCGAGCCCGAGGCGGGCTCGGACGCCGCGGCGATACAAACGCGGGCCGAGAAGGTCTCGGGCGGGTACCGGATCTCGGGCCACAAGCAATGGGTCACCAACGGCCGCGTGGCGGGCATCATGGTCCTCTTTGCCCGGGCTCCGGAGGGCATCACGGCCTTCGCCATCGGCATGGACGCCGAGGGGATCTCCTTCGGCAAGCACGCCGAGAAGATGGGCGTGGTCTCGGCTACTACCGACGACGTGCTCCTCGAAGATGTCTTCGTTGCCGAGGAGGATCGGCTGGGAGAAGAGGGGAAGGGGCTTGGGATCGCTTTGGGGACGCTCGCCGGTGGACGTATCGGTATAGCAGCGCAGGCTTTGGGGATAGCCGAAGCGGCCTTCCGGTATGCGGGCCGGTACGCTACTGAGCGGACGACGTTCGGCAAGCCGATAGCGGAGCACCAAGCTGTGGCGTTCAAGCTCGCGGACATGCAGACGAAGCTCGAGGCGGCCCGTCTGCTGACGCACAAAGCGGCGTGGACGAAGGACCAGGGGCTCCGGCACGTGGAGATCGGCGCGCGGGCCAAGCTTTATGCCTCTACCGTGGCGAACGAGGTGGCCTACGAGGCGGTCCAGATCCTGGGCGGGCAGGGGTACATGAAGGACCATCCCGTGGAGCGCCACTACCGGGACGCGCGGGTGACGGAGATCTACGAGGGCACCAGCGAGATTCAGCGCCTCGTCGTATCTGAGGGGATCATCCGCGACCTCGGGGCACGGGATGCCCCGGCGGCGCAAGGGGTTGAGCCCGAGATCCCGGCTTGAAGCGGTTCGATTTGTTACGGCAGGTTTTCTCCGTCGATCCTCTGCATAGTGTCCACAACTCTTCCGGAGGAGCTCCCGTTGCTTGCCCGGGTACCTTCCGGCATTTATGCTACGGTTTGCACTTACGGTGCAGGAGCTTCTGGAGGACAGGAGGAGAATAACTTTGGACACTGAGAAAAAGACGGCCGAGACCGAGGAGAAGACGGCCCGGGAGCGGTGGGAGGAAGCGTACGCTTGTAGAGAAGAGCGCGATGACATCGAGTTCTCGACCATCTCCGAGATACCCGTAAAGCCGCTCTACACTCCCGAAGACGTTGAGGGCTCCTACGAGGAGAAGCTCGGGTACCCCGGCGAGTACCCCTACACGAGGGGCATCCACCCGAACATGTATCGCGGCCGCGTCTGGACCGTCCGCCAGTTCGCCGGGTTCGGATCGGCTAAGGAGACCAACGAGCGCTTCCACTACCTGCTCGAGCAGGGCCAGACCGGGCTCTCGGTGGCCTTCGACATGCCCACCCTCATGGGGTTGGACTCCGACTCGGAGTACAGCTTGGGCGAGGTGGGGGTCGAGGGGGTTGCCGTGGACTCTCTGGAGGACATGGAGCAGCTTTTCGAGGGCATACCGCTCGACAAGATCACGACCTCCATGACCATCAACGCCCCCGCCCACGTCTTGCTCGCCATGTACGTCGTCGTCGGGGAGAAACAGGGCCTCTCGCCGGAGGAGCTCGGCGGTACGAACCAGAACGATATCCTCAAGGAGTACATAGCCCAGAAGGAGTGGATATTCCCGGTCGAGCCGAGCATGCAGGTCTTTAAGGATATGCTCGTCTACGCCACCGAACACATGCCCAAGTGGAACACCGTCTCCATAAGCGGGTATCACATCCGCGAAGCGGGGAGCAACGCCGTCCAGGAGCTCGCCTTCACCTTGGCCGACGGCTTCGCCTACGTGGAGGCCGGGATCGAGGCCGGATTAGACGTGGACGACTTCGCGCCGCGCTTTTCGTTCTTCTTCAACTCGCACATAGATTTCTTCGAGGAGATCGCCAAGTTTCGCGCCGCCAGGCGCATCTGGGCCAGGGAGATGAAGAACAGGTACGGCGCTAAGGACGAGCGCAGCCTCAAGCTCCGCTTCCACACCCAGACCGCCGGGGTCTCGCTAATGGCCCAGGAGCCCCTGAACAACGTGGCGAGGACGGCGTTTGAAGCCCTGGCCGCCATCTTAGGCGGAACACAGAGCCTGCACACCAACTCCTTCGACGAGGCAATAGCTCTGCCGACCGAGGAGGCCGTTCGCGTCGCCGTGCGCACCCAGCAGATAGCGGCCCTGGAGACCGGTGTTGCCAACACCATAGATCCTTTGGGTGGCTCGTACTTCGTCGAGGCTTTGACCGACGAGCTCGAGCGGCGGGCGTACGAGTACTTCGAGCGCATAGACGAGATGGGCGGGGTAGTAAAGGCCATAGAGAACGGCTATCAGCAGGGCGAGATCGCCGAAGCCGCCGCTCGCTACCAGCGCGAGATAGAAGAACAAAAGCGCTACATCGTCAACGTCAACATTCACGAGCCCAAAGACGAGTCCGATGTCGAGACGCACAGGATCGACGAAGAGGTCTCCGAGAACCAGGTAAACCGCCTCAGGGAGCTAAAAGAGCGCCGTGACAACGAAAAGGTCCAGGAGTGCCTCCAGGCGATCAAGGACGCGGCCGAGAACGGCGAGAACACGATGTACCCGACCATTGAGGCGGTCAGAGCCTACGCCACGGTGCAGGAGATCTGCGACGCGATGAAGGAGGTCTACGGTAGCTACCGCGAAACACCGGTAATCTAAGTATGCTTGCCAGCCGGTCGGCGCTTAGGCTTTATTATCCTTGACCGGCTGTCGACCGAAAGGAGCCTTATGGCCGAGACGACTCGGGTGGTGGTGGCGAAGGTGGGGCTGGACGGCCACGATCGAGGGGCCAAGATCATCGCGCGCGCCCTGCGCGACGCCGGGATGGAGGTGATCTACACGGGCCTCCACCAGACCCCGGAGCAGATCGTTGAGACTACAATCCAGGAGGACGCCGACGCTATCGGCGTCTCCATCCTCTCCGGCGCTCACATGACGCTCGTTCCTCGCATCATCGAGCTGCTCGAGGAGAACGACGCCGGAGACGTGTTGGTCTTCGTGGGCGGGACGATCCCTAAAGACGACATCCCCAAGCTCAAAGAGGCCGGCGTCGGCGAGGTCTTCACCCCAGGAACCCCGACCAAAAAGGCTGTGGAGTATCTGCAAGAAGCGGTCGCGGCGAGCTAGATGAGCGACAACGAACTGACCGAGCGGTTGCTCTCCGGCGACCGGCGGGCGCTCGCCCGGGTGATATCGAAGATCGAAGACGAGGACCCGGAGACGCCGGACATCATCTCCGACCTCTACCCGCTCACGGGCGCGGCCCTCAGCGTAGGCTTCACCGGGCCGCCCGGAGCGGGCAAGAGCAGCATCATCGCCAAGCTCATAGAGCTCTTTCGTGAAGAGGACAAAAAGATCGGGGTGGTCTCGGTGGACCCCTCCAGCCCCTTTACCAAGGGCGCCATATTGGGTGACCGGATCCGCCTTGCCGACCACTTCCTCGACAAGAACGTCTTTATCCGCTCGATGGGGAACCGGGGGCACCTAGGGGGCCTGGCGGGTGGGTCGCGGCTCGCGGGGCTTGCGATGGAGGCTTACGGGATGGACGTGGTCATCTACGAGACCATGGGCGTGGGGCAGGGGGAGGTCGAGGTCGCGTCCGCCGCCGACACGGTGGTTCTCTGCCTGCAGCCGGGGGCGGGGGATGCGGTGCAGGCGCTCAAAGCGGGCGTGATGGAGATCGCGGACATCTTCTGCATCAACAAGTCCGACCACCCACAGGCTAGCGAGGCCAAGGCACAGGTGCGTTCCACCCTGGAGATCGGGCACGAACTCGACCCCGACGCCCCGATGCCCCCGATTATCATGACGCGTGGAGACACCGGGGAAGGGGTCGAAGAGCTTAAGGAGGCCATCGAGGAGCACCGGGTGAGCCTTGAGGAGAGCGGGGAATTGGGGGAGCGGCGGCGGGCCTCGCAGAGGGAGTTCGTCGTCTCCTGGGCGATGAACAAGATGCAAAACGAGATGCAGGAGCGCCTGGAGAAGGAGGACAAGGAGATCATGCAGCGCGTCTACAACCGGGAGCTGGATCCCATCTCGGCGTCGGAGAAGATCTTCGAAGAGATCTAGGGTGCAGCCGGAGGACGCAGCTCCGGAGCGAATAGTGAGCCTGGTACCGAGCCTCACCGAGGCGCTCTTTGCCTTCGGCGTGGGGGCGAGGGTGGTCGGGCGCACCCGCTACTGCACACAGCCGCCCCGCGCCGTCGGGAAGGTACCGAAGGTCGGGGGGACGAAGAAGGTCTCCGTACCCCGCGTCCTGGATCTGGAGCCGGACCTGGTGGTCGCCGTTCGGGAGGAGAATGCCTGGGAGAGCATCGAGGAGCTAAGAGATGCCGGTGTCCCGGTTCTCGTCGGTACCCCGGAGGATGTGGCGGGGGCGATAGAGCTGCTAAGAGAGCTGGCCGACAGGGTTGGGGCTCCACGAAAGGAGGCTGTGCTGGGACCGATCGAACGCGTTTACCGGAAGCTGCGGGATGGGCGAAGAAAGGAGTCCCGGCGGGTCTTCGTGCCGATCTGGAAGAAGCCATACATGAGCGTCGGCTCTGACACCTACGTACACGACGTCCTCAAAACCTGTGGTGGTGGTAACGTCTTCGGTGCCTCGGCGCGCTACCCGACGGTGACGCTGGAGGAGGTCGAGGCCACACAGCCGGAGGTGATCCTGCTTCCAGACGAGCCCTACCCGTTCTCCGCCGAGGACCTGGAGGAGTTCTACTCTTTGAATGTCCCCGCGGCCCGTGAGGACCGCATCCACCTCGTGGACGGCAAGCTTCTTAGCTGGTACGGGCCCCGGATGGGTAGCAGCCTCGTGCAGCTTTGGTCCCTGATGGGGTGCTAACGCGAGGACGGGTCACTATTGGAGGCCGTCGCGGCTCGTGGCCGCGGCGAGTTACTAGCGGAATCTCTTATCGGGAGGGTGCCTGATCTTCTCCCCCGATTTCGAGCCCGTTACCTGGACCCAAGAGGAGCGTGCCAAGGGCCAGGCTTGGGGCCTTCGACTGCCGGAAACCTTCCGTACTTACGGCACTCCGGTAGCAGACCCGGACGTCGAGACGAAGGACGTGCCCGTGTTCGAACCATCGTCCTAGACAAACCGTCGAGCGCTACACGAGTTACTTAAGCTTTTGCTGCGGCCGTTACTCGTGCCGTCTGGACCGTCTCGCCAACCTTCTCGCCGTTCATGGTTGTTCGTGGTTTTACGAGGATCTATAGTAGCGGGGCCGGGTAAGGGTAAAAGGCCGGTTGGGAAGGGGCGCTCCAGACGGCGCGGAGGGAGGTAGAGCTTGAGGCGAGTGGGGGAAGATCAAGACAGGGACGTAGCGAGGATAAGGGTGATCAAGGACGGCCCCGTGGGCGAGATCCGGCTGAACCAGCCGGAGGTGCTCAACGCGCAAGGCCGGCATTGGCCCGAGGACATGCTGGCTGCTGCCGAGGAGGTGGGGGAGGACCCCGAGATCCGGGTGGTTCTCTTGACCGGCGAGGGGAGCAGCTTCTGCTCCGGGCTGAACCTGACCGATCTCGGGCGCGGAGAGATCTCCAACGAGTGGTTCCATCGGTGCGAGTACGCCTTCCGCTCGATGGAGACTATGGATAAACCCACGATCGCCGGCCTGCAAGGTTACTGCATCGGCGGCGGGCTACAGGTCGCCATCGCCTGCGACGTGCGCGTCGCGGCCGACGACGCCACCATAGGCCTTCCGGCCACGCGGGAGGCGTTCATCCCGGGGATGAGCACCTACAGGCTCCCGCGCGTGATCGGCATGGCCCACGCGCGGCACATGATCTTAAGCGGCCAGAACATCGACGCCGAGGAGGCCCACCGCATTGGCCTGGTCAACAAGGTCGTCCCACGTGCCGACCTGGAGGACGAACTGGATTCTTGGGTACAGCAGTACCTACAGGTGCCGCGCGTGAGCCTCGTGTGGTCTAAACGGCTCTCCAATCAGGCGTTCGACCTGGGTTTCGAGCAGTTCTTGAACGAGTACGACCAGGCGGTGGAGGCGGTAGTCTCAACCGAGGAACACCAGGCCGCCCGCCGTGAGTGGATGGAGAGCAGGGGCTATGACGCGGACGACTGAGGCCGAGACGTTCTGGGACCGGGAGGCCGAGACGATGCCGCGCCGAGACCTGGAGCAGCTCCAGGCGTCGCGCTTGCGGTCCTGCCTGGAACGGCTCCAGGCCGCGGACATCGGGTACTACAAAGAGCGGCTGTCAGGGGTACGGTCGGACCAGATCCGCTCGGCGGAGGATCTGGAGCGCCTGCCGTTCATGGTAAAAGACGACTTCCGCGAGCACTACCCGTTCGGCCTGTTTTTGGTTCCCTTGAACGAGATCGTGCGGATTCACGCTTCGAGCGGCTCGACCGGACAGCCGACTGTGGTCGGCTACACCCGCTCCGATCTTGAGCTTTGGGCCGACGTACTGGCGCGCGGCCTCGCGGCCGGTAGGGTGAGCAAGGATGACGTCTTCCAGAACGCCTACGGGCACGGGTTGTTTACCGGGGGGCTGGGCTTCCACGACGCGGTAACCCGGGTGGGTGCCGCGGTCGTGCCGACCTCGGCGGGGAACACCTCACGCCAGGTGATGCTGATGCGCGACTTCGGCGTCACCGCTTTCGGGGCCACGCCCTCGTACGCCCTCCACATCGCCGAGGTCGCCGTGGAGGAGGGTGCTGATCTACGTTCCCTACCGGTCCGCGCGGCGTTTTTGGGCGCCGAATCCATGTCGGAGGAGATGGAGCGCGAGATCGAAGCCCGTGCGGGGGTCACGGTCTACGAGCAGTACGGCCTCTCGGAGATCATCGGTCCGGGCGTCGCGTCGGCCTGCGGTCGCTCTGAAGGGATGCACGTCTGGGAGGATTACTTTATTCCGGAGGTAGTAGACCCGGACTCCGGCGAGCGCCTGCCGGACGGAGAGGTCGGCGAGCTGGTCCTCACCGCGCCGACCAAGGAGGCTCTGCCCATCATCAGGTACCGCACTCGGGACCTCACCCGGCTCACCCGGGAGCCGTGCCCGTGTGGCAGGACCGGGGGCCGTATCTCCAGGATCCGAGGACGCACGGACGACATGCTCATCATACGCGGGGTCAACGTCTTCCCCTCGCAGATCGAACACGCCCTGCTCGGCATAGACGGCCTCGAACCCCACTACCAGCTGGTCCTCGGTACCCGCGAGGATCACCAGGACGCCCTGAGCGTGCGGGTGGAGATGGCGGAAGATGTAGCGGAGGAGCCACACACCCACGAAGCGCTCGAAGCTCGTGTTTCGGGGACGCTTCAGGAAGCCCTCAGCCTGACCGCGACGGTCGAGCTGGCGCCTCCGCAGACCATCCCCCGGAGCGAGGGCAAGGCCGTCCGCGTCCTGGACCAGAGGACGAGCGGTCGATGACGAACGGTATTCTACAAACCCATCTTTGAGCGAAAGGCAGGCGACATGAGCACGGTGCGCGAGGTCACCTACGAGCTTCTCCGCTCTTTTGGGATGACGAGGATGTTCGGCAACCCCGGCTCCACGGAGCTGCCGTTCTTGCAAGGCTTTCCGGAAGATTTTACCTACGTGTTAGGCCTCCACGAGAGCGCCGTCGTGGGCATGGCGGATGGGTACGCCCAGGGGACGGGGCGGGCGGCCTTCGTGAACCTCCACACCGCCGCCGGACTGGGCAACGCGGGGGCGGCGATCATGACGGCATATCACAACCGCACGCCGCTGGTCATCACCGCCGGCCAGCAAGACCGTCGGCAGCTCGCCTACGAGCCCTTCCTCTCCGGGCACCTGGTCGAGATGGCCCTACCGTACGTGAAGTGGAGCCACCAACCGGTGCGCGCTGAGGACGTGCCGGCCGCCGTCGAACGTGCCTATCACACGGCCATGCAGGCACCGCAAGGTCCGGTCTTCGTCTCCGTGCCGATGAACGATTGGGACGTTGAAGCCGAGCCTCGCGAAGTGCGCGAGATCGACTACCGGATGGCCCCGAGCCCTGAAGCGCTGGATAAGGCGGCCCGGCTCCTGAAATCCAGCCGACGACCGGCCATGGTCGCCGGGGCAGGGGTCGACCGGGCCGGCGCCTGGTACGATACGGTTACCCTGGCCGAGAGGCTCAACGCGGCGGTGTGGACGGATCCCATGCACCCGCGGGCGGGGTTCCCGCAGGACCACCACCTCTTCCAGGGTCACCTGCCCCTTTCCCAGGCACCCATCGCGGACCAACTCTCGGAGTACGATGTAGTACTCGTTCTCGGCGCCCCGGTGTTCAGGTACTTCCCGTACGTACCCGGACCTCCGGTGAGAGAGGACACCCAGGTGATCCACGTGACCGACAACCCGGAAGAAGCCTCCCGTGCGGCCGCGGGCACGGGGATAATGGGAGACGTCGCGCTGGCGGTCCGCCAACTGAACGAGCGGCTCCCGAAGAAGGCCGACTGTCCCGCGCCGCCGCCACCCGACGAGGTTCCCGCTCCCGAGCCGGAAGGCTCGCTACCGGCAGACTACGTCATGCATGCTCTATCGCAACACCTCCCCGAGCGGGCGATCGTGGTCGAAGAAACGCCGTCCAGCAGGATGCTGCTGCATAAGCACATTCGCATAAACCAGCCCGGGGGATTCTACGCCGCGGCCAGCGGGGGCCTGGGGTTCGGAACGTCTGCCTCCATCGGTCTGTCGATGGCCTCGCCGGACCGCCCGGTGGTGTGTGTCGTCGGCGACGGGTCGATAATGTACGCTTTGCAAGCGCTGTGGAGCGCGGCTCGTTACCAGGTCGCCGCTGTGTTCGTCGTCTTGAACAACAGGCAATACAAGATACTTAGGCTCATAGCTGAGCGTGACGATGTCGGCGAAGGGGTGCCCGGGTTGGACCTCCCGGATCTGGACATTCTTCAGGCGGCCAAAAGCCTCGGGTGCGAGGGCGAAAGGGTCGAACGCCCAGAGGAGCTATCCGACGCCCTCGAGCGCACCTTGGGCACAGGGCACCCATACGTCTTGGAGATCCTCGTCGACCCGGACGTCCCCAAGTCTATCGAATAGAGAGTTCGACACCTTCGAACGCAAGGTTGCTCCGATCCCGGCGGCCGTGTTATATGGGTAAGTCGAAGGGAAAGAGCGTCGAAAGGTGGGGAGGCATAGGTGGAAACGAACAACGAGAGCAGGCCAGCGTACCGCTCACTCTGGGTGTGGCTCTTGGTAGTGTGGGCGGCCAGCGCCGCCGACCGCACGATCGCCGGACCGGTCTTCACTTACATAATCGGCAACGACCTACCTATTATCCAGGGGGTAGAGAACCCGTACGCGGTAAGCGGATTGGTGGCGGGCAGCCTTTTCTTCGCGGGCTACATGCTGACGCAGTTCCCGGGTGGGTACCTGGGAGACAAATTCGGGTACCGTACCATCATCGTCATCAGCACGATCTGGGCAGCCCTGGCCACGATCCTGACCGGGCTGATGACGGCTCTCGTAGGTTTGGTAGCTTTTCGCGTGATCACCGGGCTCGGGGAAGGTATGTACTACTCCAACGATCGCAGCGTGGTCGTCGAACAAACCCCCGAGGAAAAACGAAGCTTTGGACTGGGGGTCGTCATAACCGGGCTGGCTATAGGGATCACGATCGCCCTCGTCAGCGTGCCGTTCCTGATCGATCTGGGAAATTCGGTGTTTGGAACGAATGACGGGTGGCGGATGCCGTTCGTCGCGCTGGGCGTCGTTACGCTAATTATCGGGTTCGGGATAATAGTTTTCTTCAAGAGACAGCGGGGGGCGAGCGAGTTTAGACCGAACTATCTAGGCGCACTGCGCGAGATAGGCAAATACTCCGTGGTTTTCTTCGCGGTCATAATGGGGGCCTACTTGCTCGCTCGCCTACTGGATCTGCCGGAGTGGGTGGTGGCGGTGGCCATGGCCTTCGTGGCCCTCTTGCTGGTCGGGTTCGCCTTCCGCAGAATGGGCGAGGAGATAGCCCCGGTGCTGTACAACAGGGATCTAATACTGATCTACATCTCGGCGATCGCGATCCTCTGGAACCTCTGGTTCTTCAGCTTCTGGTCGGTCTCCATTGTCTCCCAAGCGGCGCCACAAGCAACCTTCTTGAACGCGGCGCTAACGGCCGCTCTTAACGCGGGAGCCGGCATACTGGGCTTCCCTGTCGGCGGCTGGATAGCCGATTACGCCAAACGTAGGGGATGGGGCCGTAAGATAATACTCATATCCTGTACGGTGATAGAAGGTCTCTTGACGGTAGCTTTCGGCCTGTACCTTATATACGGAGGGCAGGCCCTTTCCGTGATGGGTATCCTGCTGTTCTTCCAAGCCGTGTTCTTCTTCGCCCTGCAACCGATCTCTCAGGCGCTTGCGGCGGATTTAGTCGCTACCCCCGCCCTTCTCGGCGCGGCGTTTGGTATGTGGAACTTGATAGGCGAGATGGGAGCTGTTCTTTCTCCTGGCATCAGTGGCGCGCTGCGAGACGCGACAGGAGAGTGGCACGCAGCGGTGATGCTGGACGCAGGTGTTATCCTGGCGAGCGTCGTAGTGCTGCTGTTCGTGCGGGAGTCGGTAGCGTCCTCGGCCGAGGAGCAGCAGCCCGCCCAGACGACGAGCTAAGGCTTGCTCAAGCCTGCTTGCATGCCGACAAAGCTTGACGTTCGGGAACTCAGACCACTGCGCCCGCCGCTGCTCTCGGGTTTCTGTGGGTAGCAATCGAGATAGGCTAAACCGTAAGGCTTCCAGTTCGGCTGCCAGATTGATCCCGGTTGTGCGCTCACCTATGCTGTGTGTCGCCACGTTCGCACTTTGCTACAGTCGAGGACTTGCAAGAGAACGGTGGTCTGTGGTTCTATAACGAGCCGTACATGGTGTCATGCAAATGCGAGTGATGGTAAGCATGCCGATCTGGGAGGCGCTTACTGCGGTCGCCGGCTTCGGTCAGTAGTGCCCGCACCTGGCGTAGCCTGGCGGTCCGATTCGGAGGTTAAGAGAAGTTTATGCAAACCCAGTACAAATACTCTAAGGTCTTCAGCGTCGAGCTGTTCCCGCCCAGGACGCCCGCGGGAGAGGAGAACCTCGCCGTGGCCCTCGGGCCGCTCGCAGCGCTGGGACCGGCGTTCTTCTCGGTGACCTTCGGCGCCGGCGGCACGACCCGCTCGGGTACGCTGGAAACCGTGAACAGGACGATGGCCGAGACCGGCATCGAGGCGGCCCCACACCTGTCCTGCATCGAGGGCACGCGCGAGAGCCTGGGCGAGTTTGTCGACCGGTACAAGGACGCCGGGGTGCGCCGCATCGTCGCGCTGCGGGGCGACTTGCCGAACGACATGGAGAGCCCGGGCGTCTTCAGCTATGCCAGCGAGCTGGTCGGCTTCATTCGCGAGCGGACCGGGGATTACTTCCATATCGAGGTGGGTTGCTACCCGGAGTTCCACCCCGAAGCGGACTCGGCCTCTGCGGATCTGGAGCACTTTCGCGCCAAGGTGGAGGCGGGCGCCGATTCGGCCATGACCCAGTTCTTCTTCAACGCCGACGCCTATT
>JALZFK010000392.1 GCA_030861585.1 Actinomycetota bacterium
GATTCAGCAACCCCGATTGCTCCAACCCGCTCCACATCGTCCTGGCCCCGCGGAAGATGCTCGGACGACGCGCGTAGAGCAGATGGTTCGCGAGCGGCGCGCCCCACTTCTTCGCCTGGGCATCGAGTACCGCCTTTACCTGCTTCTCAGTATTCTTTGGATCTACGCCATCGATGCGGGTCATATAACCTCGCCTCCTAGTACGAGTGTACGCGCGTGAACGACTCAAGGGTAGTTTCGCACAACGTAACGAGGCCGAGGGACCCGTAGAACGGTACACCATGAAAAAGCTCGGAGAGGCCGGGTTATTCTTTCCGGCTTAAGATATAGGTTCCACTTTTATTGGTACGAAGGGTGGAAGCTCTAACGGTTGGGCATGTGGCGCTAGCGGATCGTCTTAACGCCCCCGCTCTTCTCCACAATGGGGCCATCATCACGCAAGCGGGCGTTTTCCTTGTGAACAAGCACGCCCGCTTGCGGATAAGTAAAATGCCGGCTTGGCCGTAACGGGTAACCGGACTGGGAGGCGGTTCTGATAGACGAAAGGCGTATACATCCCGAGACCCGCATCGGGCACGTTCATCTGAAGGTGGCGAATATCGAGCGTGCCCTGGGCTTCTACCGGGATCTGTTGGGTTTTGAGATTACCCAATGGTATGGCGAGGACGCCGTGTTCCTCTCCGCCGGCGGCTACCACCACCACATCGGCCTCAACACCTGGGCCGGCAAGGACGTCCCGCCCGCGCCCCGGAGAGCCGCGGGGCTCTTCCACCTCGCCATCCTCTACCCCGAGCGACGGGAGCTCGCTCGGGCCCTCAAGCGGCTCCTCGACGCCGGGTATCCTATAGACGGCGCCTCCGACCATGGCGTCTCCGAGGCCCTCTACCTCCGCGACCCGGACCAGAACGGCGTCGAACTCGCCTGGGACCGGCCCCGCCAAGAGTGGCCTTATACGAGGAAGGGCGAGCTTGCGATGGTCACCCAGCCGCTCGACGTCGAGGGGCTTCTCGCAGAGCTCGACGGAACGGAGCCCCGTGCTCCCAAGTAAGAAGTTGCCTTCACACGAATTCGGAGTCGTAGCGGGCGAGAGGCCGACGTCGAAAGCAGGGGCGAAGTTCGGCGCGAAAAAAGTGTGGTCCACGGGGACCTTATTTAGCGCTACCGCCATCCTCGTCTACCTGGCCTTGCTCAAGTTGCTGGTGCACTTGCTCACCGCGGACAACTACGGCTATTTCAGGGACGAGTTCTATTACCTCGTTGCTAGCGAACGGCCAGATCTCGGCTACGTAGATTTTCCGCCCTTCGTGATGCTCGTCACCGCGGCTATGCATGCCGTGCTCGGCGATTCGCTCCTCGCGCTCCACTCCCTTCCCGCCCTTGCCGGTGCGGTGATGGTCGTGCTCACGGGGCTGATGGCTCGGGAGCTTGGTGGGGGTCGGTACGCGCAGGGAATAGCGGCCCTCGCCACCCTTGTCGCGCCAAACATCCTCGCCTTCGGCGCCTGGCTGGCGATGGACGCCTTCGACCAGCTCTTCTGGGTCTCGGCAGCATTTGTTCTAGTGTTGATTCTTAAACGGAACCAGCCCCGTCTCTGGTTGCTCTTCGGGCTGGTCACGGGCCTAGGTCTCCTCACGAAAGTCACGATGCTGTACTTCGGCTTCGCGGTCTTCGTCGCCCTGCTTGCTACACCAGCCCGTGAGCACTTGCGCACGCGGTGGCCCTGGCTCGGCGCCGCCGTAGCCCTCACGTTCTTGCTGCCGTATCTGTACTGGCAGGTGGTCAACGGCTGGCCGACCCTGGAGTTCTGGAGGAACTACTATTGGAACATGTTTCCCGACTCGCTCGGGGGGTTCCTCATCGAGCAGATCCTGACCATGCAACCCGTCTCGTTGCCGCTCTGGCTCGCCGGGCTTTGGTTTTTCCTGTTCGGGAAGGCTGGCACAGCATTCCGCGCGCCTGGCTTGGTCTACGTAATCCTCTTCACTATCTTCGCGATCCAGAACGCCAAATTCTACTTCCTCGCCCCAGCCTACCCCGTGCTCTTCGCCGCGGGTGGAATAACGTTGGAGCGTTTCTTCGAGGAGCGTCGATGGAGATGGCCGAAACCCGCCTACGCGGTCCTTTTGGCCGTTACCGGCGCTATTATTGCGGTGTTCTCCACCGTGCCGGCGCTACCCGTGGAGACGGTGGCGAAGATCAACGGCACTTTCGCCGGCGTGAACCTCGGGATAGAGGGGTCGGGCCGAAGTGCTGAGGTCGACAAGCTCCCGCTCAACTTCGCCGACAGGTTGGGCTGGGAGGACATGGTGAGTACCGTGGCCAGCGTACGCGACCGGCTGCCGCCGAAGGAGCAGAGCAAAGCCTGCGTCCTCACCCGCAATTACGGCGAGGCCGCGGCCGTAGATTTTTACGGCCCCAAATATAGTCTTCCCGATGCCATCAGCGGCCACAACAACTATTATCTTTGGGGACCAAGAGGTTGCAACGGGGAGGTCGTGATCAGTGTCGGCGTCTCGCTCGAAACCCTTGAAGACGTGTTCGGCGACGTCGAAGAGGCCGACGTGGTGAGGTGCGAGTATTGCATGCCGGACGAGAACAACTTCCCCGTCTACGTCGGCCGCGACCCTAAGATGCCTTTCGATGAAGCTTGGCCGAAGTTTAAGCACTACAACTGAGCCTGAGACCATCGCTGGATATTCCCGACCGGGCGCATAGAATAAGGACGTGAGCTTGGAAGGAATCGGCAAGCTGCTTATCGGCGGGGCGATCGTGCTGCTCGTACTCGGCGGGATCTTCCTCCTGCTCGGCAGGTTCGGGTTCGACCGG
>JALZFK010000416.1 GCA_030861585.1 Actinomycetota bacterium
CCCGACGCCAAACTCTTCGCCGACTTGCGGCGCGCGAAGACGGAGGAGGAGATCTCGTACATAGAGAGGACGCAAAGGGCCGTCGAGTCCGCCTGCGCCCGCGCCGTCGGGATCCTCGAAGAAGCCAGCGTAGGGGAGGATGGTACGCTCCTCTACGGCGGCGAGGTCCTCACCAGCGAGCGTCTACGTTCCGAGATAGATGTCGAGCTCCTCCGGCGCGGCTACGCCGCCGACGGCACCATAACCGCAAGCGGGGGCCAGGCCGCCGACCCCCACGAGAGAGGCCACGGCCCTCTCAGGGCCGGAGAGTCGATAATCCTCGACATCTTCCCCGTCGACAAGGCGAGCCGCTACTACGCCGACATGACCCGCACCTTCGTTAAGGGTGAGCCGAGCCCGGAGCTGCAACGCATGTACGACGCTGTCTTCGAGGGCCAGGAGGCGGCCCTCTCCATGATCCGGGCCGGCGTCAACGGGAGAGACGTCCACAAGAAGGTTTCGGACATCCTGTACCAGGCAGGTTACAAAACGCTCGTCCACGATCAGAAGCCGGGCGAGCCGTTGCAGGAAGGTTTTATCCACGGCACCGGGCACGGGGTTGGGCTGGAGATCCACGAAGCCCCCCGTATCTCTATAGCCAACGAAGAGTTGATCCCCGGCGATGTCGTCACGGTAGAGCCTGGTCTCTACGATCCGGAGGTGGGTGGCGTGCGCATCGAAGACCTCGTGGTCGTCACCGAGGACGGGTGTCACAACCTCACGAACTTTCCGAAGGAGTTCCGGCTCTAGGGCTGGCAGCGCGTGGCGCTAGCGGTTTAGTCGGCGGTTGCTAGACGGGATGCTAGAGTTAAGCGCACGCCCAACACCCGTTAGGAGGAACCCTTTGGACGTCAAACCCGTGAACGAGGCTATTTCCTTCTCCGAGGAAAAGATGAAAAAGAACAGCCTCTTCGACTCCCCGAACCTCTTCTACGACCTCTACTGCCTCTTGCCGGGTCAACACCAGAAGGTCCACGAGCACGAAGGTTCCGACAAGGTCTACTACGTCCTCGAAGGTAGCGGGCGCTTCACCGTCGGCGACGAAGAGCGGGATCTCCCCAGAGGGTACGCCGTCATCGCTCGTTCGGGCGAGCCCCACGGTGTCCGCAACACGTTCGACGAACCCCTCGTGCTCCTCGTGACCATGGCCCCGAGACCGTCTTGAGCGATGAGTTCACATGAGGTTCCTGAATCTACTAGACGTTTCTTTTTCTTGCGTTACTAACCGTTCAGTATCCAACCGCAACCCCTTCGCCTCGCGGATCGGCTCCCCCCGTGAATCGGACCGGCTCGCCCTCGGAATCGTATTCGATGATCAGGCCGTGAGCGTTGCCGATCCCGCGCTCGTTGCCGAGCCTGCGTTCGTCCACGCTGACGTTGTGTCCCCTGGCTGATAACTCATTGCGAACCGACTCGGGTATCGCGCCTTCGACCGCGAGTGAGTTCGGTTCTACGAAGCTGATGCGGGGAGCGGCGATCGCTTGCTGGATGTCCATGTCGAAGTCGATCAGGTTCATCAGCATCTGCGGCACCGTTTGCACAATGGTGCGGCCGCCGAGGGTTCCTATCGCAACCCAGGGCTTCTCGTCACGCATGACGAGGGTCGGGCAGATCCCGATGAGCCTGTAGCGACCCGGGAAAACGTCCAACGGATTTCCCTTCGGTTCGAAATGGGCGAATGCGATGGAGTCGTTGATCCAGATCCCCGTCCCCCTCGGCACCACCCTACCACCGAAAAGGTTCCCCAGAGTTTGTGTTGCGGAGACCACGTTCCCTTGTCGGTCCGCTACGACGTAATGCGTGGTGTGTTCTTGTGAAACCTCGTCAGGGAAGCTCGTGGGCGATTCGAATGCCGTAGCTTGCAGAGGGTTTATCCGCGCGGCTTCATCCGCCCAATACCCTTCGGAAAGCAGCTGATTCAGCGGCGGCTGGCTTACCTCTGGATCCCTGTCGTACCGGAGGCGTGCCTCGTACGCCCGCTTCGTTACCTCCGCGTACCTGTGCAGGTAGTCGGCGCTGTTGTGGGCGGGTGCAGCCACGTCGAACTGGCTTATTATCCCCAGCCGCAAAAGCGCGTTCCAAGAACCGATCGGGGGAGATGCCGTGACTATCTCGTAGCCCCGGTAGTCGATGCCGGTAGTGTCCCGCCACTCGGCACGGCTATTGAGCAGGTCGTCGATGGTCAAGAAGCCGCCGTTCTCGCGCATGGCGGAGTCGATGGCCTGACCTAACTCGCCGCTTTGCAGCGCTTGGGCGCCCTGCTCGGCGACGAGCCCGAGGGACCTTGCCAGATCCCTTTGTACGAGACGCCCCCCCGCCCTCAACGGTGCCCCGTTGTTCCCGTATACCCCCTTCGCGTGCTCGGGGAACTCCGAGAACTCGGTATTAATGTAGTAGGCAGGACGTTCGCCGATGGTGAAGCCTTGATCGGCGAGTTTGATGGCAGGATCGAAGAGGCGTCGCCACTCGAGCTCACCGTAATCGTCCGACAGCGCCTGCCATACGTTTACTACACCCGGAGTGGCGGCTGCTTTGGCGCTTCGTCGGTTCTCTACGTAGTTTGGCGTCGGAGAACGGAACACGTCCGGGTCTAACGTCGCGGGCGCTCTGCTGCCAGAATCGAGAACCCGCGCCTCGCCTTCCTCGGCATCATATATGACCATCGCACCGTATCCGCCGATACCGGACATATACGGCTCTACCACGCCCAAAGCGGCCCCCACCGCCACCGCTGCATCGAACGCGTTCCCCCCATCGGCAAGAATGCTCAGACCGGCCTGCGTAGCGAGCGGGTGGGCAGAGCTAACCATCCCGGACGCCCCAGTAGCCGGGCTGGTCGGGGTGCTCTCGCTGGGTTCAACGGCTGCGATGGTTGGCTCAGGGGTTCCTTCGCCGGTCCGCCCCTCTTCTATAGAGGTAGTCTCTTCTTCAATGTTGTCCTCGCTGGGAGCGCCGTCCGAGGTTATAGGCGGGGCGCCACAAGAACCCAGGGTTCCAACGAGCAACGCCACAAGTAACCCTATAAAAAGCATCCTATTCAAATGCGCTCTCAGGGAAGCCGTAATCACCAAATCGATCTATAACATTAGATACGCGAAAAACAACCGTAGGTGAGCACCAAGCGGTTTTCTAGCCGAGGTGGCGAACGAAGGTGGAGCTAGCGGCGCTACGCAAGCTTAATTCGCAGCTACGACGTTAGAAAGTCAAGGACGTACAAACATCAAGCCCTCGGACCGATGACCGGTCGTGCGGTAGACGACGGGAGGGAAGCGAAGGAGACGCGACGGATCAAGCGCGTGCATTTTTCCTCCGCTTCCCTCTGTCTGGAAAGTCGGTGTGGCGGGCTAGGCTCTAGGTCCCTTCCTCCCAGGAGGCGAGGTAGCGGGCCTGTTCGGGGGTGAGCTCGTCGATCTCGATACCCATTGCCTCGAGCTTGAGGCCGGCGATCTCGCGGTCCACCTCCTTGGGCAGCGCGTGGACTTCGTGGGCGAGCTTGCCCTTGTTCTCCAGCAGGAACTCGGAAGCCAAAGCCTGGTTCGCAAACGACATATCCATCACCGCGCTGGGGTGGCCCTCGGCACTGGCCAGGTTGATCAGACGCCCCTCGCCGAGCAAGTTGATCCGGCGACCGTCCTCCAGGACGAACTGCTCGACGAACGAGCGCGGCTCGAGCTTCTCGACGCTCATGGCTTCCAAGGCAGGGATGTCGATCTCGACGTTGAAGTGGCCGCTGTTGGCGACGATGCAGCCATCCTTCATCGCCGCGAAGTGCTCGCCAGCAATCACGTCCTTATCACCGGTCGCCGTCACGACGAAGTCGGCAAGCCGTACGGCATCGACCATCGGCATCACGCGGTAGCCGTCCATCGCCGCCTCTAAAGCCCTGACCGGGTCTACCTCGGTGACGATCACGTTCGCACCCAAACCCTCGGCACGCTCGGCGATGCCACGCGAGCAGAAGCCGTAGCCACCGACGACGAAGGTCTTGCCGGCCAAGAGCACGTTGGTGGCGCGGATGATGCCGTCGATCGTGCTCTGCCCTGTGCCGTAGCGGTTGTCGAACAAGTGCTTGGTGTCGGAGTCGTTGACGGCGATCACCGGGAACTTCAAAACGCCGTCGACGGCCATCGCCTTCAGGCGAATGACGCCGGTGGTGGTCTCCTCGGTCGAGCCGAGCATGTTCTCGATCAGGTCGGGCCGCTGCTTCAAGACGCCGGAGACCAGATCGGCACCGTCGTCCATCGTCACGTGCGGGTTGTGGTCGAGCGCGGCCGTGATGTGGCTGTAGTAGGTGTCGTTGTCCTCACCCTTAATGGCGTAGACCGGGATGTTTTCGTGAGCGACCAGCGACGCCGCTACGTCGTCTTGGGTCGAGAGCGGGTTGGAGGCGCACACCACCACGTCCGCCCCACCGGCCGCTAGCGTGCGCGCCAGGTTGGCGGTCTCCGAGGTGACGTGTAGACAAGCCGAGAGCCTCAAGCCCTCCAGCGGGCGCTCCCTCTCGAAGCGCTCCCGGATCAAGCGCAGCACCGGCATCTCGGTCTCGGCCCAATCGATCCGCTTGCGGCCCGCATCGGCCAAGTCGATGTCCTTGACGTCGTAGCTCTTTATCATCGAAGTCGTGTCCTCCTTTTCGTATCTACTACTACGTCCGCTTAACCCTTCACCGCGTCACCGGCTCGGCGAGCGCCTCGATCTCTGGGGATGGCCCGAACGCGCTCGCGTAGCGCTCGGCGAACTCGGCTGGCGTGAAGCGATGCTCCTGGCAACCTTGCTGCTCGATCGCGTATGCCGCCGCTAAAGCCGCGACGCGTCCAACGACCTCCAAGGGGAAATCGCGCGCCAGCCCGAACACCAACCCGGCTATGTAGGCGTCCCCCGCGCCGGTCGGGTCGACTACGCCCGCGATCGGTGCGACCGGGATCTCCAACTCCTCCCCGTCGGCGTAGATCGTAGAGCCCTTCGCGCCGCGCGTGACCACCGTCAGCGGAGCCGAGGCGATCAACTCCTCCTCCGTCCGGCCCGTCTTCTGGGCCATCATGGCAAATTCGTAGTCGTTGCTGATCAGCACGCTGGCCTCGTTGAGGCCGTCCAGGATCTGCTCACCACTCAACCGGGGCGTCTGCTTCCCGGGGTCGAACACAAACGGCACGCCCAAGGAGCGGCACTCCTCAGCGTAGCGCGACATCGCCTCGGGGTCGGTAGGCGAAATCACAACCAGGTCGTCGGCCCTTAAGCCCAGATCCACGAGCGAGAGGTTCTTAGCTTGCGCCATCGCGCCAGGGTAGAACGCTACGATCTGATTGTTCGCCATGTCGGTATTGATGAAGCATGATGCCGTAAAGTCATCCTCGATCTCAGCGATGCCGGAGGCATCGACACCTTGTCGCTCCATCCACGCCCGGTACTCACCGAAGTCCTGTCCGGCGCTCGCGACCACTAGCGGGCGCTCGCCGAGCAAAGCTAGCGAGTAAGCGATGTTACCCGCTACGCCCCCACGCATCCGCTGCATGGAGTCAACGAGGAAGCTAACGGTCAACATGTGGGCCTTGTCCGGCAAGACGTGGTCTTTAAAATCGCCGGGAAAGTTCATAATGTAGTCGTAGGCCAGCGAGCCGGTTACGACGATTCGCACGGTAGACTCCTTCATTCCTAAGTTTCGAACTCACCATCTTGGATCGTGAGCTCGCCGCCATCCAAAACCAGAGGGTTACACTAACAGAATCGTCCGCTGTTTTCACACATCCGAAGAGTTTAAGGGAGGCGTTCGTACTCCCATCTTCGTCGCAGCCGATGCAAAGGCGTTTGTAGGTGTGTCACCAGCACCCGGGACCATCGTCTTCCATCAACCCTATTATGTGTGAAGGCCTAGGAGCGCTCGAAGCAGAGGAGCAGCTAGGCCTGGAGCTTGCAGATACGGCAGCCGGGGCCTCGGCGTGCCACCACCTCCTTCCAATCCTCGCTCAGCCTGGTCACCGCACGAAGTGGCATATCAGCAGGTGTCCAAGTCCTCACGCCTGTTCATGCATTAAGCACAAACACAGAGCGTTCGAAATCTGCCGACGCAATGCAGACCGGTTATTAAAAAAGTACCTTCGTAACTAGGCTTCGCGAGCAACAAATACATCCCGTAGTGGCATCGGTAAGTTCAGTGGGACGAAGTCCCGCAAAGGCACCCGATAAAACGTACGAGCGTAACCCCACTCTTTGAGATCGGGAGGCCCAGCCGTGGCCCCGAAGCCGTCAATGGTAGCTGTCGAAAACCCGACAAAAGCTGCTTTATCAGCCTTACCGCGAAGGTGCAGGATGGGGTCGCCTGCCCCAACCTGCAGCAAGGTCTTCCAAAATGCCCACCTGGTGCCATCTCTTTTTCGCGAGGGAGACCATAGAGTCAGCTACCCACGAAGGAGTTAATACTGTGGCTATCATCCACTCCTTAGTTTCGCTATTTTTGCGTCTCACGGTCAGGACCGCGACCGGATCGCGGTAAAACCTCTCGGCGCTCGCGCGACTGTCCCCGATACACACCGTGCCGAGCTTACCAAACTCGGAGAGCGCCCCGATCAGGTGGAACACGACCCCCTGTTGAGTCGAACCGTCGAAATGTAAGCCATGGTTCACCACGATGTCTATTAGATCGTCGGGGATCAGGCCCTTGTATGCCGGACTCTGGAGGTTGTCCGACGCAAAGTAATAGCATAGCTGACCCATGGGCGTACAGTACGTTCCGCTTTGCGGCTCGTAGTCTCCGTCGGTGAGAAATTGCAACGTCAGGTATGGATGAGTCGTGCCGCCTTTGCGCAGGTTGATCTCGATGGCGGCGTGCTCCCAACGCTCCCCGCGTTTGATAGAGATGAAGTCGATCCCGAAGCGGCCCAGCACCCCGCGCTGATTGAGCACCTCCGATACCCGCCACCCGGCTTCGTGAACGTCTAGACGATACGCCTCGTCGGCGGGGAACGAGGGCTCGGCACATTCGTGTTGGACGCCAACGTAGCACTCAAGCCGGCGTCACGTGTATCAGAAACGTTCGTCACCTCCGCCCCTTACAAACGGCTTATCTGCGAAGCCCGAGTCGCGCCGTCCAAGTATCCCGTATCTATGTCACCGATAGGCGGTCATCAAGGCCCCGTCATCTCCTGAGCATCAAGAACTTCGTCGAGCTCTTCGTCAGAGAGGTCGGTCTGCTCGCTGGCGACCTCGCGGATGGTCCTGTCGTTCTTGTAGGCTT
>JALZFK010000015.1 GCA_030861585.1 Actinomycetota bacterium
GTCCTCAGGTCCGTGCTACTTACCTCGGCGTCTTCCCTCTTTTCGGCCGTCCCTCCCATCACCCGCCTTAGAATCTTAACAAACGCCACGTCCCACGAGGATTTGGTACAATCTCCGCCCGGACCCCGGCCACGTAGCGTTTCGCCAGAGATCGGCGTGTTGCTGGCGATGCCGGGTCGTTACCAGGTATTGGCCGGTATCCTAGCACAGGAGATTTCTCGTGGCGAAAGTTTGTTATTCCTGCGGAAAGCACCCAAGCTTCGGCAACGCGCGCAGCCACTCTTTGCGCGCTACGCGACGACGCTGGAACCCGAACCTACAGAAGATCCGGATCCAGGAAGGCGCATCCGTCAAGCGTGTCTACGTTTGCACCTCTTGCTTAAAGGCGTTCAAGGTCCATAAGGCTCCACCCCGTATGCGGCCAACTACCGCCGAGGGCACGCCCGCTTAAAAGCTTTGAGCCCTTCCCATCTCTGCTGGGTTTCCCGTGGGGTTTCTCGCACCCTCTTGCGGGTTACTCTCGCCGATCCGGTCCATGAGAGACGCCATTTCGATGGCGGTTACGGCGGCCTCGAAGCCCTTGTTGCCGGCCTTGGTACCAGCCCGTTCGATGGCCTGCTCGATAGTGTCTGTGGTGATGACTCCGAAGACCACCGGCAGGTTCGTCTCCAGCGCGACCACCGAGATCCCGGAGGCGACCCCGCCCGCCACGTAGTCGAAGTGGGGGGTGGCGCCCCTGATCACGGCCCCCAAGCAAATTACAGCGTCGTACGCGCCGGACAGGGCTAGCCTCTTGGCAGCCAGCGGTATCTCGTAGGAGCCTGGCACCCAGACCACGTCCACCGCCTGCACGTCGCCCCCATGACGCCGTATGGCATTCAGGGCGCCGTCGAGGAGCTTATCTACGATGAAGTCGTTGAAGCGCGAGGCCACGACGCCGAAACTGCGGCCAGCCGCTGCGAGGTTTCCTTCTATATAGTTCGGCTCCTTCTCCCTCTCCAACTTGGCCTCCTTAATATTTCTCGAAGACGTGGTTGAGCTTCTCTTTTTTGGTCTTGAGGTAGCGCTCGTTCTCGCCGTTCGGCTCCACCTCGAGCGGTATCCTCTCGGTGATCTCGAGTCCGAAACCTTGAAGCCCCACGACCTTGGTGAGGTTGTTCGTCATGAAGCGAATGCGGGAGAGATCGAGGTCCTTGAGGATCTGGGCACCGATGCCGTAGTCCCTTAGGTCCGGGGCGAAACCGAGCCTCTGGTTGGCCTCAACGGTGTCGAGCCCCTCGTCTTGGAGGTGATAAGCCTTCATCTTGTTGAGGAGCCCGATGCCCCGCCCCTCCTGCTGCATATACACGAGAACGCCTTCGCCCTCTTCGGCGATCGCCCGCATCGCCCTGTCAAGTTGGCCGCCGCAATCGCAGCGCAAGGAGTGAAAAGCATCGCCGGTAAGGCAGGCCGAGTGAACGCGTACCAAAACGTTATCCTTGCCCTCGGGCTCGCCCATTATTAAGGCCAGATGCGTCATATCATCCACGTCGTTCTCGTAAGCCTTGAGCCTAAACTCGCCGAACTGGGTGGGCAAGCGCGTTTCGACGGCGAACTTCACGTGCCGCTCGTAGCGGCGCCTGTACTCGATGATCTGGGCCACCGTGACCATCTTGACGCCGTGTTCTTCGGAGAACTTCTCCAGGTCGGGGACGCGGGCCATCGTGCCGTCCTCGTTCATGATCTCGCAGATCACCCCCGCGGGCTTGAAGCCCGCCAGACGCGCCAAGTCGACCGCCGCCTCCGTCTGGCCCGCTCGCTGCAAGACGCCGCCCGGTCGCGACCTTAAAGGGAAGACGTGGCCCGGCATCACCAAATCCTCCGGTCCCGTCACCTCGTCCACCGCGACCCGGCAGGTGTGGGCGCGGTCAGCGGCCGAAATGCCGGTCGTTATGCCGTTCTTGGCCTCGATGGAAGCGGTGAAGGCGGTACCCATGCGCGAGTGGTTGTGCTGGACCATCTCGGGGATCTCGAGCCGGTCGATGATCTCGCCTGCCATGGGCAGGCAGATGAGGCCACGCCCGTACAGGGCCATGAAGTTTATGTCCTCCGGCGTTACAAGCTCGGCGGCCATCGTCAGGTCGCCCTCGTTCTCTCGATCCTCGTCGTCGCAGACGATGACCATCTTTCCGGCTTTGATCTCCTCTACGATCTCCTCGACGGGACTAAATGGCATCTTCCACGCTCCTCTCGAAAATTTGTGAACCTTTGCCCAACAGCGGCCTTAGCAGACGCTCTACGTACTTGGCTATAACATCCGCTTCCAAGTTAACCCGGTCCCCAAGCGAAAGGTTCCGCAGGTTCGTCGTCTCTTTTGTCTGGGGCAGTACCGAGACGGTGAACGAAGACTCCCCGACGGAAACTAGGGTAAGGCTGATCCCATCCACGCACACGCTCCCCTTGTCGACGGTGTAGCGTAATACCGGCTGGGGCGCCGAGAATTCCCAGATCTCCGCTTCACCCTCAGGCCTAATAGCTAGGACCTCCCCCACCCCGTCCACGTGCCCCTGCACGACGTGACCGCCGAACCTCGACGTGGGCGTCATCGCCCGCTCCAGATTGACGATGCTCCGTTCCTTCAGCTCGCCCAGCGCCGTCCGTCTGAGAGTCTCCGGCATGGCGTAGAAGAGGAGCACCTCTCCACTGATCTCGTTAACCGTAAGGCATATGCCGTTGACCGAGACGGAGTCGCCGACCCTGGTATCTTGGACGAGGCGTCCGGCAGAGATGCC
>JALZFK010000030.1 GCA_030861585.1 Actinomycetota bacterium
GCAGGGCGAAGCCTCCGAGCCCTCTTGGTCTCCAGACGGACGCTTCGTCGCCGTCCTCTTAAGGGAACCGGAGACGCAGGAAGAGAAGGAGCGTATAAAGCGGCGCGAAGACGCGAAAGTCTGGGACACAGACTACAGGTATCGGCGCCTTTGGGTAATCGACGTCGAGAGCCTCGAAGCGTGCCCCGTCTCACCGGAGGGTCGGCAGATTTGGGGGTACGCTTGGTCGCCTAACGGGGAGTGGCTGGCGGTCAACACGACCGCTACTCCGAGGGTCGACGACAGGTTCAAAGAGACGGAGGTAGCCATCCTCTCGCGCAAGGAGGGGACGAGCCGCACGGTCTTCCGTATTGTTGGTCCGGCGGAAGACCTGATCTGGTCGCCCGATGGAGCCTATCTCGCCTACAGGTCCCGTGCCGGGCGGGTACCTCACGGGGAGTACGTCTACCGCAGGGCGGTCGAGGGCGGCGAGGAGGTCTGCCTGACTCCAGACTACGGCGGCTCCGCAGAGCACCTCGGCTCGCTGGGGGGGTGTGATCTTCTTCTATTGGCCCACGAGGGCGTTACGTACGCGCTCTATCGGTTGAGCTGGGAAGGGAAGCGCTCTCATATACGCCTCGACGAGCCATCGGGGACGCTCGGCTACTTTGCGAGCGCGAGTGGGGACGGGGAGCGCCTGGCGATGTTATGGCAGGATGGGACTCACGCGCCAGAGGTATACGTCGTCGAGGCGAATGGGACCGGGCAGAGACCGGTGCGGCGTACACGGCTCGGAGCGGGGCTCGAGGAGGCGGCCCTCGGGGAGGTAGAGGTTGTGCGGTGGGCGAGCGACCCCGGAGTCGAGGTCGAAGGGATACTCGTCAAGCCGCACGGCTATCGTGAGGGTGAGCGATACCCGATAGTCGTCCAGGTGCATGGTGGGCCTACGTCCTTGTGGCCACAGAAGTTCTGCGCCTCCTGGCGCGACTGGGCGCAGGTGCTTGCCGGGCGGGGGTACGCGGTCTTGCTGCCCAACCCACGGGGGAGCACGGGACGGGGGCCTGTCTTCTCGAATGCCATCTTCGACGACGTCGGAGGTGGGGAGTTGCGGGACGTGATCTTCGGGGTGGACGCTATGATCGAACGCGGTGTGGCTGACCCGCTGCGGGTCGGGATAGGTGGCTGGAGCTGGGGCGGTTACCTTACCGCTTTAGCCGTGACACGGACGGATCGCTTTCGGGCCGCCGTTATGGGGGCGGGGGTCTCCAATCTCATCAGCGATAACTCCCTGGGCGACATCCCCAGTGCGAACCTCTCCTACTTCAGGGAGGCGGTCTACCACTACCCAGACCCGTACTATGAGCGATCCCCGATCCGGAACATCCGCAACGCGCGTACTCCGACCTTGATCCTCCATGGCGAAGAGGACAGGCGCGTCTCCGTGGCTCAGAGCATCGAGATGTACGTCGCGCTTCGAACTCTGGGGGTGGAGACGCAGCTCGTCACCTACCCGCGGGAAGGACACTCCATCGAGGAGCGCGAGCACCAGCTAGACGTGATCCGACGCGTCATAGGTTGGTTCGAGAGAAACCTCCAACCGGGGCGCGAGTCGGGAAGTAAGGGGAAGGGCACGTGATCTTCACCCGTTTCACTAAGGAACCCCGCAGGTGTGAGGCCGCCTTGGAGGAAGCCAGGATGCCGGGGTACGACTCGGTAGGCGACGAGGACCTCCTGCTGGGGATCCTCCGCGCCGACGCGGGTGTGGCCGCCGAGGCACTTTCTTCGTTGGAGGTAACGTTGCACACCGCCCGCGGCGAGTCCGAAGAGATGCTCTTTAACGCGTTTTCTTCCATCAGAATGCCTTTAGAAAAGGTGCGTAGGTGCCGGAGGCCATCTCCGAATATTTTCCGAGCACTGAGTTGGTGGCAAGAGAGCTGTATAAACCCCTGGGCCCTGTCTTTGCTTATGTTTTCCCTCAAACGCAGATCGACAGATTCTGCTGGTAGATCCGCCAGTATTTTTGCCCGGCTTGGCACCAACCTGATATGTTAACTGCCATCGAGGTAGTAGCGTGACCACGTAGTTCTCGAATCTTTCGGAGCTCACCGTTCGGGTAAGTGGCCAGGACCGAGATTGAAGAAAGCGATAGGAGCGAAAGCGAGGCTGCTTAGGGAAGAGGTTGCCGAGAATGCTACGCTACGTGGCTCCTGTACCTAACCCAAGACCACGGCAGGTACACGATCTCCGCACGGGCCGATTTACAGGCGCTCACCGATGTACCGGACGAGGTCGACGGTGCGGTTGGAGTAGCCCCACTCGTTGTCGTACCAGCCGAAGACCTTCGTCATCTTGCCGTTGGCCATGGTGAGTTGCGAATCGAAGATGCAGCTAGCCGAGTTGCCGATAATGTCGGTGCTGACCAGCGGGGCATTGGAGTAATCGAGTATACCCTTTAACTCGCCCTCAGCGGCCCGCTCGAAGGCATCGTTGATCTCCTCCGCCGAAGCCTCCTTGCTAACCCGTGCCACAAGGTCCGTAATGGAGCCGTCGACGACCGGGACCCTAAGGGCCATGCCGTCGAGCTTGCCCTCGAGCTCCGGGAAGATCTCGCCGGCCGTACGAGCGGCCCCCGTAGAGGTCGGGACGATGTTCTGGGCGGCGGCTCGGGCGCGCCTGGGGTCTTCGTGCGCTGCGTCCAAGAGGCTCTGATCGCTGGTGTAGGCGTGGCAGGTCGTCATGTAGCCCGACTCGATCCCGAAGTTGTCCTGTAGCACTTTGACCATCGGGATGATGCAGTTGGTGGTGCAGCTCGAGTTGGAGACCACATGGTGCTCTTCGGGGTCGTAGGACTCGTGGTTGATCTCGTAGACGAAAGTGGCGTCAGCATCCTTAACCGAAGCGGAGACGACGACCTTCCTGGCGCCGCCTTCGAGGTGTCCTGCGGCACCTTCCCGATTCGTAAATACACCGGTCGACTCGATGACGACGTCGGCGCCCACCTCACCCCACGGAATATTCGCCGGATCCCTTTCGCAGAAGGCCTTGATCTCGCGCTCCCCGATACGCAAGATGCTGTCGTCCGTGCTCACATCCTCCGGCCACACCCCGTGAATGGAGTCGCGCTTGAAGAACACCAAGCTCTGCCTAGGCCGCGTGTCGTTGATCGCCACGATCTCGACGTCGCCCTTCTGCATCGCCGCCCTGGCAGCCAGCATCCCGATCCGACCGAAACCGTTTATCCCTACTCGTACGCCCACCATTCCTCCTCTTGGTATCGTGCAACGTCTACCGGTCAACTCGGCTACCCTAACTCCTACCCCCTGTTTCCTTGGGAGGGCTTACGCGCTAGAACGATGCCACCCGACCGAGCTTGGCGCATCTTCCTGCTAACCATCGGTGGTGGGAAGTGTACGGTCAAGCGCTGCTTGCGCGGCGGCGAGACGGGCGACCGGCATTCGGTAGGGCGAGCAGGAGACGTAGTCGAGGCCCACCTCTTGGGAAAAGTAGATGCTCTCGGGGTCGCCGCCGTGCTCGCCGCAGATGTCCAGCTTGAGATTGGGATTGGTCTACTGCCTCCTTTCGCAGGCCATCCACCTGAGCCTGCCGACCCCGTCCCGGTCGAGGTCTCGAAAGGGTGCTTCTGGAGGATGCCTTCCTCGAGGTACTGGGTCAAGAAGCCGCCCTCGGCGGCGTCGCAGCTGAGGCCACAGAAGGTCTGGATGAGGTCGTTGGTGCCGAAGGAGAAGAAGCCCGCCCTCCCGGCTATCTCCTTGGCCACAGCCCAAGCCCTGGACAACTCTATCTAAGGCCTAGGTTCAAGACCGTATCCATCATCCCCGGCATCGAGGCCACCGCCCGGACCGAGACGAGCAGAGAACCTTCGGAATCCCCGAGGTGCTTGCTAATCACTTCTACGAGGTTCTTCAGGTATTCTGCGACGCCTTCTATAAGGCCATCGGGCAACTAACTCCCCGTCCTCCGTGTAGGTTGGGCAGGCCCGGTTGTGATGGTGGACCCCGGCGGGACCGGCAGGCCCAGATTGCTCATCTCGACGAGACCCGAACCCATGACACCCAAGAGATCCTTTATATCCTTCGAGCCCTCAGAGAATCCGTAAGCGCACTTGCTCTGATTCGCCATTTGATAGACCACTTTCCCTTACAAAAACCACCCAATCATTTAATGTGAATGGTAGCATCGCGAGCCAGCCGGTGCTTTACACCCGTTGACAGCGCCTTGCGGTGATATTGCACCACCTATCATCGATGGCAGATGGGGATGCTTGCCAAGAAGACCTCCGGAAGAAGATAGCGCACATCGTCAAGCACACGTTAGGCTGAGCAAGGCTACCTGCGCCAACATCACTGCAAAGTGCTATGAGCCGATTAAAGTTCGTATAACTACATGCGCTCGGCGCTAGCCCGTAGCGGGAGAAATTCCACTTCCGCAACGCTAGAAGATCGTCGGCACCAGCTAGTTCTTTGGGTGCCGTGAGGATTTACTGCTCGTTAGCCGGCGTTAAACGCCGGTTTCGGCCAAATTCATCCTCGTGTTTCCGATTGTTCGCTGATATTCGCCCTCCTAACTGTACGCCGATACGGAGCTTCAGGTACCTAATTCAATGTGCCTTGGTAGCGGAGATTACCAATATATAGTGGATCATAAATTTAGCCCTACGCTGTGCAGGAGGAATGTCCTACGCTTCGATCATATGAAGCCTAACATCGGCGGGATAAGTGCCGATCCTTGTGTAATGGAGGCCATGCGGATTCTGAGCATTAGCTGGAAGCCGTTCGAGCCCATGTATGTCGTAAACCTTTTTGAAATACTCGCTGACCAGGCTCTACTGCTGGAGGTTTTGCGCGAATAGGCGGCTACGATTCGCTGCAGATGGAGCGATTGAGAGGTACGCAAGAAGCACGGCCTCGGCTACTGCGACGTAATGGCCCAGCTGAGTGCTGTTCATCAAGGTGCTGCTATAAGGCGCCCAAAAAGGAGAGTTACGGGAAGCAGCGCACAGGCAGAGTCGAAGCGTATGCTCGGGCTTATTAACAGGAAGGAGCATCAATGACGAGCGTGGAGAGGATTTCCAACGAGATAGAGCGGCTCGAAACGCAGCACGAGGAGGCGCTCATCCAGCTAAAAAACGCCGAGCGTGAGCTCGAGGAGCTGAACGAGTACCGTATCGAGTTGGCACCGGCCGCCTTCACCGGCGACGAGGTGGCCGATAAAAACCTCATGGTGCTGGAGGGCGAGGCCAGCAAGCTGTCGCGCGGGGCTCGGCTAGCCCGCAACGCGGCAAAGGAGTTCGAGCGCCTCATCGAGGAGGCGAGAAAGCGGAGAGCCCAGGAGCGTCAACACCTCGCTCGCGAGCGGTTCGATGAGCTAGCGGCGGAGCGCTACGAGCTAGGCATCGAGGTCGAGGAAGCGATGAGCGCGCTCCTCGGGACGCTTGAGAGCTACGAGGCCATCCACTCGGAGCAGGTGGCTTGCGCGCAGGACTTCGGGGGCTATAGCCCCGCCACGAAGCCTCCGCACACGCTTATACAAGAGTGGCTCGTAAGCCGACTCAAGGAGTACCTGGGCTTGAGCTCGATAGACCACTACTATGACAACCCGCTTTTCGAAGTGGACGACCTCGCGGCTAAGCGCGAAGACGAGGGGAGATAAGGGTTGACGAGGCTCGCGGCTCCCTCCGTCGTGCTAGGTAGCGCTTCGAGAGAGCTGCGTCGGTGTCAAATGGGCCGGAGTTTCGACCGGCTTCTGGAGGTTTCACAACGTGACGATGACGCCATTTCTCTTTGCAATGCTTGCTGCGGGATGCCTTGCCCAGGCGC
>JALZFK010000032.1 GCA_030861585.1 Actinomycetota bacterium
GCCGTGCCGTTTCGAGGTCTCGAGAAGAATCCGATAAGGAGATGTTGGAGCGCGCCTCGTTAGCCACGCGCAGAGCCTTTGAGCGCTGGTGCTCCTCCAGAAGGGCCGCCCGCTCTCGCACGAGGTCGTTGTAGCGCCGCTCCTGCTCCCGGAACGCCTGCTCCATCTCCTGGGAGTTGCGCCGAGCTTCATCGAGGCGGCTCTCGATCTCAGAGAGGTTCGTCTGCGCCTCCTGCTTCTGCTGAACGACCTGGATGGCCGCCTCCCGCTGGCCGCGAACCGCGAGTTGCCGCGCCTGACGCTCCTTGGTGGTGATGGTCTTCTGCTTCTCGGCGGCATCGCTCGTGAGCATCTTCTCGTAAGCCATCGTCCGCGCCGCCGCCACCTGAAGTTTCTTGAGGTTCTCAAGCTCATCCTGGACGGCATTTTCGAGTAGGATCTCCGGGTTGCGCCGCTCGACCCCTGTCAGAAACCGACCGAAAAACCCCCGGATCGCCCTTGTAAACCTGCCCATACGCGCCCTACCCCCATAGGGTCGGAGACTCATCTCTAGCTTCGCGGGGATTATATCATCGACCCCTAAGGGCTCTGACGTCGTCTGTCCCCTAACGGGCGGCCCGGAAAGAGGATCCGGCGCCGCCCGCGCCACGGTCGGCGAGGACTATGGCGCTTGGGCTCTCGATCTCGAAAGCCGCCTCCAGGGCCTTCCCCGCGGCGGCCAGGAGGTCCTCGGCCGAGCGGGCGTGGTGCGGGTAGATCGCCGCTCCCGCTCGCGTCTCCTCCGCCCCCAAAGAGCTCGCCGCCGCGAGGGCCCGCCGGGCCGCGCTCTCGACCGTCCGGTCGTCGACCCCGCTCAAGACCATCCCGAAGACCAAGCCCTCACCGAGCAGAATGGGTTCCCCGATCCTGGCCTTCACCCGCTCCATGAGGAGGTCCACGTCCTCGATCTGGCGCCCTGGGTCCACGAGGATGACCCCGACCTGTGCTCCCCGCCGCGCCTCGAGCTCGCCTGAGACCCTCTCCAAAAGCACCGAACCATCCTCGTCTAAGGCGTAACCACCCTCGCCACCGGCGATACCCCTGACCGCCGCGAGCGCGAAAACACCCACGAGCGCGAAGGCCACGAGCCTGAAAAAGATCAGGGCCAGTCCGTTTGCGCCCTGGGCGGCATTAGGGAGCACCGCCAAAAAGTAGCTTATTAGCGCCGCACCCTGGGAAATGAGGCCCATCCGCCACGAACCGTGCAGCGCCGAAGCGAAGACGAGCGGTAAGTAGAGCACGTACAGCTCGCTCGAGACGCCACCGGTGAAGAATGTCGCCGCCGCTAAAAAGACCGCGATAAAGATATAGAAGGCCACGCAGAACCCCTCGCCGAACTGCTGAGCGGGGAGCAAGAGAATCGCCACCGCCGCGGTGAAGATCACGGACACGGTGAGGTAGAGCAGTATGTAGGAGACGGCCGGCCTGTAGGATTCACCGTGCACGAGCAAGAGTGCCACGACCACTAACCCGAGGTAGAGAGGCGAGAGCCACTTCAAGATTCGGGCGTTTCTTCCTCGGCTGGTTCTAACGTCCACGTCCGGCTATCATACGCATGCAAGAGGGCGCCCGCCACCTGGAGGTTCCGTTTATGGAAGATCCATTCGTAGACGATGTAAGCATAGACGACGTTGAAGACCGAATAGACCAGAACCCGTACACGGCCATGGAGGGCTACGAGCTCCAGGATGCCTCGGGGGCCAGGGTCGGCGAGATCGAGTACACCGTCTACGACGCGGTGAGCGGCGTCTTGAAGTACGTGGTAGCCAACGGGCACCCCATCCTGGCCGATAGGATCGAGGCCGACGCCGAGAACAGGCGCATCCGGGCCCCGTACCCGAAGGATCTCATAGAATCCTCTCCCGATCCCGAAGACCCTTCCGGAGAGTTCGACCGGGCGCTGCGCGCGCACTACAAGGAGCTCGGCTAAGAAAGCATTTACAGGCTTCATCCGTAAAAAGGGTTGCATTTTGGCGGCGGTGGGGGCAGACTTATCCCCCAACCAGTTAAGGAGGAAGCTTTGAGCACTTCGTGGCGCCGCCAGAAAACGGACCCTTATGCCGAGAGCTTTCGTGAGCGGCACACTCTAGGCATAAGCCGGGCTAAGCGTTGGACCCGTCGGCTCGTCTTACTCGCCGCCCTCTACGGGCTGTACCTGCTGGGGGTCTGGTTACTACTCCCCTGGGGAG
Source organism: Actinomycetota bacterium (assembly GCA_030861585.1). Taxonomy (GTDB): domain Bacteria; phylum Actinomycetota; class Rubrobacteria; order Rubrobacterales; family Rubrobacteraceae; genus Rubrobacter_F. The sequence goes on from JALZFK010000032.1 coordinate 2,229, forward strand.
AGACCGTTAGCACGCCTCAGGGACTGGTCCGAACGCCGGAATTTTCTATCGAGGCGGCTAATAGCTTCCTCCCTACGCTGCTGATGGAGTTTTTGGGCCTCGGATTCACGCTCTTCTTCGCGATGGCGTTCCTGATAGTGCAGTTTGTCGCGCTCTTCTGGTACCTCTCGCGCGGTCGGACCTACATTATCTACCCCGGCGAGTACGACGTCACCTTCGACGACGTACGTGGTCAGAAGGCCGCGGTCGAGGCTACGAGTGAGGTCGTAAAGCTCTTTCAAGGTTTCAAGAAGTTCCGCAAGATGGGAGGTTATCCTCCCCAGGGCATCCTGCTTGAGGGCCCACCGGGGACCGGGAAGACGCTCCTTTCGAAGGCCATAGCGGGGGAGGTGAACGTGCCGTTCATCTACGCCTCGGCCTCGAGCTTCAACAACATGTTCATGGGAGTGGCCAACCTGCGGGTCTCGAGGCTCTTTACCAGGGCTCGCAAGTTCTCCGAACGCTTCGGCGGCGCGGTCATCTTCATGGATGAACTCGACGCTATCGGTTCCCGCGGCGGTATGGCTCAGACGATGGAGCCCTACCCCTTCCACGAACCGTTCCGCCACGGCCTGGAGGACCGCCTCGCGGAGGGGGCGCCTGAAAAGCAGCCCCGCCGCGGCTTGCTGGGGTTCGTTGACCGGATCTTCGCCGGGAACATGGGGATGGGCATGGGTGGGATGCTCGTCAACGAGCTCCTGGTGCAGATGGATGGGCTCGAGCAGCCCAGGGGTTTAGGGCGTCTTCTCAGGCGCACGATCCCGCTCTTCATCCGCAAGCGCTTGAAGAGAAAGGTACCCAGCTACAACATCCTGGTCATCGGCGCGACGAACCGGGCCGACGCGCTCGACCCGGCTCTTCTTAGGCCGGGGCGGTTCGACCGGCGGCTGCACGTGGGGCTGCCGGACAAGGAGGGCCGCAAGGACATCGCCGACTACTATCTGAATAAGGTTCGGCACGAGAACGTAGACCTCGAGAAGCTAGCGAAGGCTACGGTGGGGTACTCGCCGGCTAGGATCAAGAATGTCATCAACGAGGCTTTGATCTTCGCTCTGCAAGAAAGCAGGGACTCCTTGAACTGGGGAGACATCTGGTCGGCCAAGCTGACCGACGAGATCGGGCTCAAGCAGCCCGTCGAGTACAACGAGGAGGAGAAGATCAAGATCGCCACCCACGAGGCCGGGCACGCGGTCGCTTCGTGGTATCTGGAGCGCGAGGAGCTCCAGATGCAGGTCATCACCA
>JALZFK010000045.1 GCA_030861585.1 Actinomycetota bacterium
ACATTTGCGCCTGGCTCTCGAATCTCTTCGCAACGGTGCGGAGTCAGCGGCGTAGCCCGTGGCGTCGAAGAGGGCAAACATATCGGCCGGGTCCGTGACGCCGCCGACGAGCTCGGCGCCCGAAGAGCGCAAATGCTCGCCTCCCTTCTCATACCGCACAGGGCGCGGACCCCGCAGCCCGCGTGCAGGAGATGATTTAGACCGGTCATCGACTCTACCGATCGCGCCGGCAACTAGTATCGTGCCATTTACCTCTGAAGCTCCTCGAGGAACTCACACAGGGCAGCGTTAAACCCTTCCGGGGCTTCGAGGTTCGAGAGGTGACCGGCTTTAGGAAGCGTCGCGTGGCGGGAGTCGGGGATTCTTTCGGCCATACCACCCATGATCTCTGGGGTGGAAAGGGCGTCGTCCACGCCGCCGACGACGAGCGTGGGGATGTTTATCCTTCCGAGCAGGTCGGTAGAGTCGGGACGTTCGCGCATGGCCCCCAGAGCGGCGACGACGCCGTCGGGGGAACTCTCGAGGATCATACCACGCACGAACTCGACAACGTCTTTGTTGTTCTCCATGGTGTCGGGCGCGAGGAGGCGCTCCATCTGAAGCTTCGGTAATACTCGGACGCCCTGTTCGGCGACCCGGTGAGCCATCTCGCGGCGCGCTTCCCTGGCGTCTTTGTCATCGGGCTCGGGGCGCGTATTGGCTAATAGGAGGGCGGAGACGCGTTCGGGGAAGAGCCTCAGACAGGCGAAGGCGACGTAGCCACCCATCGAGAGGCCGCCGAGGACAACGCGGTCCAGCTTCAGCTTATCGAGTAGCTCCCCGACCTGCTCGGCGTAGTAGCGCACGTCGGGCTGGGCAGGTGGGCGGGGGGATTTACCAAAGCCGGGGTAGTCTGGCGCGATCACGCGCCTATGGCTTGCGAGGGCTTTTATCTGCGGCGCCCACATCCGGCTATTCAAGGGGAAGGCGTGGAGCAGGACCACGGGGTTCTCTGGGCCCTCTCCACGCTCAACGTAGGCCATGGGACCGTTGCTCGTTCTGTACTCCGGCACCTTCGGCTCCTCTCTGGGCTTTCTAAGCCCCTTAGTGCCCACTGCGTTACATCTCCCTTAGAATAGGGCTGACGCGAGGATCTTGTTCCTCTTAATAGGTCGGAGGAGATTATAGAGGTAGCAGGGAAGGACGAATAAAATCACTTGAGGAACTGTGCTAGAAGGAGCGTGACCCGTGCAAGAAATAGAGGTTCCGGGGTACGAGTTCAGCGAGGAGGTCAGGGTAGACCCCGCAAAGACAGCCCTTATAGTCGTGGACATGCAGAACGACTTCGTGAAGGAAGGCGGCTCACTAGTCGTCCCGGATGCGGAGGCTACAATCCCGAATATAAAGGGCCTTCTCGACCTCGCCCGAGGCTCCGGGATGAAGGTGGTCTACTCCCAAGACACGCACGACGAGGGCGACCCGGAGTGGGAGATCTGGCCAGAGCACGTCCGGATTGGCTCTTGGGGTTGGCAGATCGTCGACGAACTCGAGCCGCGCGAGGGCGAAGTCGTCATCCGCAAGGTCCGCTACGACGCCTTCTATGGCACACACCTGGATCATTTCCTGCGCATCTGGGGCGTGAAGACGCTCGTCGTCTGCGGCACGGTTGCTAATATCTGTGTGCACTACACCGCCGCGAGCGCTGCGCTGCGCTGGTATGATGTGGTGATCCCGCGCGACGCTACCTCCGCGCTCGACCCCTTCGATCTGGAATCTTCGCTCAGGCAGACGTCATTCCTCTTTGCCGGCAGGATCACGGAGAGCGGGAACATACGGGTCTCTAAGTAGCATGTTGCATGACGACTCTCGTAGCGCTTCCCAGGCGGGGCCGTTGCCACACCCGGACCGGGAGGGCTAAAATGGCTTCCTACCAAGGTTCAATGGGTCGTACACGGCTCAAGAAAGGTGGGGACATGGAACGGCGCGCATCATCACTCTCCGCCGGCGGAAAGTCACCCGCGAGGCGGGCTTTGCGGCCCCCTAGGAGGATCCTCGGTCCGCTGGCGGGACCGCGCCGCGCGAGAGGGAAGACGGGTGTATAAGGCAATACTGTTGGTCGAGGACAACCCCGACGACGAGGTACTGACCCGCCGGGCCCTCAAGAAGAACAACATCGGCAACGAGGTGATCGTCGCCCGCGACGGGGCCGAGGCCCTGGATTATCTGTTCGCCACGGGTACGTATGAGGGGCGCGACCCGAGCATCATGCCGCAGGTGGTGCTCTTGGATCTCAAACTGCCGAAGGTGGACGGGCTGGAGGTGCTGCGGCGGATCCGGGCCAACGAGCGGACGAAGCTCTTGCCGGTGGTGATCCTCACCTCCTCCAAGGAGCAGCGGGACTTGGTCGACGGCTACGGCTACGGGGCGAACAGCTATATCCGTAAGCCGGTAGACTTCGCCCAGTTCGTCGAGGCGGTGCGGCAGCTCGGCCTCTACTGGCTGGTCTTGAACGAGACGCCGCAGGTGGGGGCCTAGGGGCCATGGCCCGCACGAAGGCGGTGCTCCGGCACCTGCGCCGTATGGCGGTTGCCTACGTCGTGTTGCTGGCCGCCCTGATGCTCACGATACTCGCCTATTACTACGTGCTCCAGAACGTAGAGGCGTCCAGACGCGTGCGGTTTGATGAAACGGTCCTGTTGGCACAGAACGCTATAAACAACCGGGTAAACTCCCACGTAGATGCGATGCTCGGCGCCGGTGGGCTCTTCTACGCGAGCGACTCGGTCGAGGCGGAGGAGTGGGGCGGCTACGCGACCGGCATAGGTCTCGAGGAGCGCTACGAGGGTATGCAGGCCCTGGGCTACGCCAAGCGCGTCGAGCCCCCGGAGAGGAGCGCGTTCGAAGAGGAGTTATCCCGCAACGCCCAGGAGGAGGGCCGTACCGACCCCGGCCTGCGGCCGAAAGGCGAGAGGGACATGTACTTTCCGATCACGTATGTCGAGCCGCTGGATGAGGTTAACGAGAGGCTGATCGGCTACGATGAATACTCGAGACCCGCGCACCGGGCCGCCATGGACCGGGCGCGCGACACGGGCGAGCCTCAGGGTACCGGCAAAGTCTACCTGCTCTCGGAAGCCCCTCCCGGCTCTAGGACCGATTTGGCACTCAAGCCAGGCTTCGTGGTTTACCTCCCGACCTACCGCGAAGGCGAGCCTACCGACACCGTCGACCAGCGTCGGAGCGCGCTCGATGGGTTCGTCGTGGGCGCCCTCGACGCGGAGGGGCTTTTGCGGGGGAGTTTGCAGGAGCAGTTCGCTTCTTTGGTGGATTTCGAAATCTACGACGGTGAGAGGTTGACCACGAGCAGCCTCCTCTACGATAACGACGCGGTTCTGCGCGCCGGGGAGTCCCAAGAGCCGACCAGTGGGTTTGCCAGGGCCCTCGTGGAGGCGATCAGCTGGCCGGTGGTCGGGGAGGCTACCGAGCTCTCCCGCTTCGGCCGGCTCGACTTGGCGGGACGAGAGTGGAGCCTGTATTTCGAGGCGCTGCCGGGGTTCGAGGAGGCCGGGGAGAGCCGGCTGCCGCTCTTCGTGCTCCTTTGTGGTCTCGCGGCGAGCCTCCTGCTCTTCGGCGTGACCTTCATGCTTATCCGCAGCCGCGTGCGAGCCGAGGAGGCTGGGCGGGACCTGGAAGACGCCAACCGCGAGCTCGAGGCGACCAACCGCGAGCTCGAGGCGTTCTCCTACTCAGTCTCCCATGACCTGCGGGCGCCTTTGAGGAGCATAGACGGCTTCTCTCAGATACTGCTCGAAGACTACTCGGGCGAGCTCGATGAAGACGGCAAGGACTACTTGAGCCGGGTGCGGACCGCCAGCCAGCGGATGGGCCGCCTCATAGACGACCTTCTGGGTCTCTCGCGCGTGACTAGAGGCAGCATGAACCGCGAGCGCGTGGACCTGAGCGCTTTGGCCGAGGAGGTGGCCGAGGGCTTGAGGGAAGCGAGGCCGGAGAGGACGGTGGAATTCTCGGCGCAAAAGGGGCTCGAGGTCTGGGGGGATCGGAGGCTCCTCAGGGTGGCTTTGGAGAACTTGGTCGGCAACGCCTGGAAGTTCACCGCGAAGGAACCCGAGGCCCGCGTGGAGTTTGGCGTAAACGAGGAGCTCTCGGCAAGGGGCCGCGTCCCGGTCTACTACGTGCGCGACAACGGGGCGGGCTTCGAGATGGCCTACGCGGACAAGCTCTTCGGCGCCTTCCAGCGGCTGCACGGCGCGGACGAATTCGAGGGTACCGGGATAGGGCTCGCCACCGTCCAGCGCATCGTCCATCGCCACGGCGGCAGGATTTGGGCCGAAAGCGAGTTGGGTCGCGGGGCGACCTTCTACTTCACTTTACGTCCCGGCCTCAGGCTCGACCCCGCCGCTGCGCGCAAGCAGGAGGTCAAGGCGAGATGATCACCCCCGAACGCTCAGGGCGCGAGTTGCTCCGGGTGTTGATCGTCGAGGATTCCGAGGACGACGCCCTGCTGCTCTTGCGCGAGCTCAAGCGCGGAGGCTATGAACCCCACCACGAGCGGGTCGACACCCCGGAGGCGATGGAAGAGGCCTTGAGTACTAGGGGACCGTGGGACGTGGTCATCTCCGACTACTACATGCCCAAGTTCAGGGCGCCGGACGCTTTGGCGCTGCTCCGAAAGCGGGGCTCGGATGCGCCGTTCGTAATCGTTTCCGGCAAGGTAGGAGAGGAGCTAGCGGTCGAGGCGATGCGGGCCGGGGCGTACGACTACATTATGAAGGACAACATGACCCGGTTGTGCGCAACGATAAAACGGGGGCTCGAGGAGGTCGAGGTCCGACGCGAGCGGGAGAGGGCCGAGGAGAAGTACCGTGGTATATTCGAGAACTCCACCGAGGGCATTTTCCAAGCCACCACCGACGGAGGTATCGTGACGGCGAACCCGGCGCTGGCGCGCATCTTCGGCTACTCTTCGCCCGAAGGGCTGATGGCTACCATCTCCGACGTGGCGAACCAGCTCTACGAAGATCCCGAAGACTGGGCGCGGTTCGAACGCCTAATTCGCCAGCAAGGCGTCATTTCCAACTTCGAGACCCGGATACGCCGCGGGGACGGAGGCATAATCTGGATCTCCGCGAACGCCTGGGTCCTCCGCGATTGCGATGGCCGGGCAGTGGCCTATGAAGGCATGGTGGAAGACATCACCGAGCGCAAGGATGCCGAGGAGAAGTTGAGGCGGAGTCTGGAGCGCCTCGTGGCGCTGCACGAAGCGGGTCACATCCTGGGCTCGACGCTGGAGCCCGAGGAGATCGGCACGCGCCTTTTGGAGATCATGCGCCGCATCTCCGGGCTCACGACGGCTGTGATCTCTTTGCGACAGGAGAACGGGTGGCTGGACGTCTGGCGATCCATCGGCCTGGAGAACCTGGGGCCGAAGACCCGCTACGCGCCGGAGGTGAGGCTCTCCCTGGAGGCCGCCATCGAAAAAGGGACGCCTCAGGTCTTCACCCCGAATCTTTCGGGCACTGTCGGGTTGTGCCTGCCCCTGCGGGCGCGAGAGCACTCGTTCGGGGTGCTGGAAGTGTACGGCCCCGAGGCATTGGCCGAGAAGGACACCGTGGCCATACTGGAGAACCTGGCGAACCAGGCGGCGAGCGCTTTAGAGAACGCCCGGCTCTACGGGGAGCTGGCCGAGCGCGAGCGCCGTCTTCAGGAGCTGGTTGGCAAGATTCTGGTCGCCCAGGAAGAAGAGCGGCGCAGGGTCGCCTACGAGGTGCACGACGGTTTGGCGCAGGTGGCCGCGGCGGCCCATCAGCACCTGCAGGCCTTCGCCCAGTATCACCCACCGGCGTCTCGGGAGGGCCGCGAGGACCTCGATAGGGTCTCCAAGCTCGTGCGGCGGACGGTGGGCGAGGCGCGCCGGATCATCGCGGACCTCAGGCCAACGGCGCTGGACGACCTCGGTCTGGAGGCGGCGATCCGCCTCCAACTCGAAGCCTTGCGCGCCGAAGGGTGGCAGATCAGCTACGAAGGTGACCTCGGCGACGAGCGGCTACCGGTCTCCGTCGAGACGGCGCTCTTCCGGGTCGCCCAAGAAGCGCTGAACAACGTCGGCAAGCATGCGGGCACGAAGAGGGTAGACCTCTCGATTGAGCGGCACCCGGGTGGCTCCCGCGAGGCGATCCGGCTTTCCGTGAGGGACTACGGGGTAGGTTTCTCTCCGGACGAGCCGGCTAAGGCCTCCGGTCCCGGAGAACGGGTCGGTCTCTCGGGTATGCGCGAGAGGGTGGCCCTGCTCGGCGGAGACTTCCGGGTCGCGAGCCGCCCGGGCACCGGCACCTTGATAATTGCCGAGATCCCGCTTTGGGAACCCGCGGAAGATGGGGGCGTCGATGAGCGCTGAGGCGGAGAACATCGGGGATCGATCCGGTCCGGCACGCCTCCTCATCGCCGACGATCACGAGCTTATCCGGGACGGGCTGCGCGGCATGCTTGGTAACGAGCCGGCCTTCGAGGTCATAGGCGAGGCCACCAATGGTCGGGAGGCGCTCGCGCTCTGCCGCGCCTTGAGGCCGGACCTGGTCCTCATGGACGTGCGGATGCCGGAGATGGACGGCCTGGAGGCGACCCGGGCCATAAAGCGCGAGCATCCCGAGATAGGGGTGCTGATAGTTACCATGCACGAGAGCCCGGATTACCTGTTCGAAGCCATCAAGGGTGGAGCCGCGGGCTACGTGCTAAAGGACGCTTCCCGGGACGAATTGATCACTGCCATACACCAAGCCCTCGACGGCGAGTTGCCGATGGACCCGGACCTCGCCGCCCGGCTGCTCCGACGGTTGGCCGACGAGGCACAGGAACGCGCGCTCGCGCGCCCGTCGCCCCAGCCGGAACTTGCGCTGACGTCTCACGAGCTCGAGGTGTTGGAACTCTTGACGCAGGGGCAGACCAACCGCGGGATCGCGCGCAATTTGGTAGTCAGCACAGGCACCGTCAGGATGCATGTCAAGCGTGTGATCGAAAAGCTTGGGGTCTCCGACCGAACCCAGGCCGCTGTCCGCGCCTTCGAGCTGGGGCTCGTTGCCCCACCCGGTCGGTAGAAGCATGCGCTTACACCTTTTTGGCTTCTGACGAGCAGCTTTTCGCTTCTGAATGGGAACAGCCTTTCTTCTGGGTAGAGGCATCCCGTCTTCGGGCCTGGGGCCGACGCTTTCGGCGGGTTATGATTCTCTGGCTTTGGCCCTCTTGCTGAGTGCGCCCGACGAAGCGAGCGGTGGGGTTGCTTTACACATGGCCTGTTGCATAAAATAGAGCGCGGCTGGGTATAAGGGGTATCCACCGTTATCGACTTAGGGAAGGAGGGTATTAGGCGGCTGAGTCAAGGCGCGGTTGACCAAAGTAGGGAGAAAATCGGGGAAAGGAGAGAATCGTGGATGAACAACGGCCGTTAGCACAACCTCCCGCAGCTGACCCGGCTCCTTTGGGGCTGGCGGCTTTCGCTCTTACGACCTTTGTGTTCTCGCTCGTGAACGCCGGCATCATTCAACAGGGGCCAGATCCGTCGCAGCAGATAGTAAACCTGTTCCTTCCGCTAGCGCTAATCTATGGGGGGCTCGCGCAGTTTGTGGCGGGGATATTAGAGTTCCGGACCGGGAACACCTTCGGGGTGGCGGGGTTCGGCTCCTACGGGGCGTTCTGGATCTCCTTGGGTGTCATGAACCTTATGGCGAGGCAGGGGATAATAGCGGAGACGCGCTTGGCGGAGGCGCAGGGGTGGTTCTTCCTGGGCTGGGCCATCTTTACCGCCATCATGCTCATAGCAACCTTCGGCCTCAACGTCGGTCTGATCGTGACGTTCGCGCTGCTTTTGGCCACCTTTATCTTGCTGACGATCGGCGACCTTCAGGGGGGGCATGAAGGACCGGGCAGGCCTTGGGCTATAGCAGGTGGCTACGTCGGCATCATCACGGCCATAGCCGCCTGGTATGTGGCAGCAGCGGACGTGATAAACGACACCTTTGGTCGGACGATTCTGCCCGTCGGGGCGCGTGAATAAAGATCGAGCAACCTGGGTAAGGGAATCGCCAACAGGAAGTTC
>JALZFK010000079.1 GCA_030861585.1 Actinomycetota bacterium
AGGGGGCTAAAGGAGCACCTCCAAAGCGCGGGTTACCCTTTCTCCGATCCCTTATACTCCCTGCTCTTCCTAACCGCCGACTTCTTGCCGGGCCCTCGCCTCACGTGGTCCGGCGTGCTCGATACCCTCTCGCAGGAAGCCATCCGCGAGGCGGAGCCGCTCGGCGAATAAGGCTCGAATCTTGAGGCTGGTTTGCGGATGACCGCGAGGGTGCACCACCTTAAGGAGATGACCTGGCGGGACGTGGAGAGCTTCGACCGGGAGGCGACGGTTATTATGATCGCTTGTGGTCCCATAGAGCAGCACGGCCCGCAGACGCCTTTGGGCACCGACCTGTACATCGCGGAGTACGTGATGCATCGTTGCGCCGAGCACCTGGCGGACCACGACTACCCGGTCATCTTCGCCCCGACCGTACCGTACGTCAACGCGCTCTTCTCCCTGCCTTACCCCGGCTCCGTCTCGATTCGGCGCAAGGTTATCGAGGACTACCTCTTCGACCTTCTCGCCTCGTTTGCTGCCGACGGGTTTCGACACCTCGTGTTGACCAGCCAGCACGTGGACCCGCCCTGGGCCCGAACCGCCCAGGACGTCTGCGAGAGGGTGAACGAGGAGCATGGCGCCCGGGCCATCCAAGGCTTCGAGCGTCTCGTCGTAGACCTCCTGGAGGATCCCTCGCGGCTAGACTCGGCCGGATTGGAATCTGGGGGGGAAGCCCACGCTGGCGTCTACGAGACGGCGCCCATGCTCTATATTCAGGAACGTCTTGTGAAGAAACAGCTCCTCAAAGCGCTACCTCCCCAACGGATCGAGTTCTCTCAATTTGGAGAAACGGAGTCTTTTCAAGAGCTGGGCAACGGACTCGGCTACACCGGTGACCTCTCGCAGGCTACCGAAGAGATCGGGGAGAGGATCATCGAACACTACGCCGACCGGTTCAAGGATCTCATTCTGCGGCACGTGCGCGGCGAGGACGTCTACGAATGCTTGCGGTTCTCCGGCTTTTGAGGCAGGCGCGTGCGAGCACCAGGTGCTCCGGCCCCAGTGCATGGAACGGAGGGTAGGGTTGGTGGTACCAAGTGACTTTGGGAAAGGAGGCGGGTAACCTGTCGCGTGAGATGAAGCGCAGGCTAAGACCGAGTCCGTGTGGCGACCAGGCGCGTAGGCGCCGTACGGAGCATCGCCACGGTTGTAGCGTTTCCGAGCAGTGCCGGGTACCGCAAAAGAAAGGAGCTAGACGATGAGGATCCCTGCTGCGGTAGCGCGCGAAGAGGCGCAACCCTTCTCCGGCTTGGGTGTACCTAAAGTGGATAACGAAATCAGGCTATACCTAAATGTAGGGGTTAAGGTGCGGGAGGCCCGCCATTTGTTGTGTAATTAGCGAAAAGAACATCGCGGAGCAGGGAGTGGATGGAGTACAAGGCGCGGCAGGCGATTCTTCAGGGGTATCACGGTGGCCAGGTGGCCGGGTGGATCAGGCCCGGGTTGACCGAGGAGCAAGAGGCCGCCATCCGGGAGCGTTTGATCCAGAGCCGATTCGAGCACGTGGACGAATACTTGGCCCGCATCGACGAATACCTGCGGGAGCTAGCAGAGCTAGGTGCTCTGGAGGCCGACACGGTGAACGCTATCTATGAGGCACGAGCGGCGGTGATGAAACTCCGCCCAATGAGGAAGGATTCCCCAACAGGCTAGAGGGGTTCGTGGAAGGATCGTTGTTGGGAGCTGTTACTCCCCTCAATCATTCCGTGCTCAGCGAACGCCATCTTCTTCAAGTATCCCCTTAGGCCACCAAGCCTAACCGGAAAATGACGGGTAGTGACAGAGAAGCGCTCTTGCTTAAGGAGCTCCTAGTTTGCGTCGAAGGGCTTAGACTGGCCGTAGTCGACGATTTTGGCCGCCACCTCGGCCACCTGCTCGGGGGTGAGCAGTATCGGCTCCCCAGCCATCCTGGCTCAGTAGTAGATCTCGGCTATCTCTTCCAGGATCACCGTCCGGTGGAGGGCTTCTTCAGCGCTCTTTCCCACGGCGATAGTGCCGTGGTTCTGCAAGAGACACGCCTGGCGGGATTCGCCCAGGGCCTTGCTAACGTGACCCGCGAGCTCCTCGGTGCCGTAGACGGCGTATGGTGCTAAGGGGGCCCACCCGTCGCTGGAGAGAGCAGTGGGCATATAGTGGACCGGCGGTATCTCCCAGCCCAGGCAAGCCAGCGTGGTCGCGCAGCGGGCATGGGTGTGAACCACGGCCCCTACTCGCGGCCTCAAGCGGTAGATACCGGCGTGCATAGGGGTCTCCCTGGAGGGCTTTAGAGGACCCTCCAAAGGACGATCCTCCCGGTCCACGAGCACCACATCCTCCGGTTCCAAGACCTCATAGTCGAGACCGCTTGGGGTAATGAGCACGTTCCCTTCGGGGGTACGGACGCTCACGTTTCCGGGGTCCAGGTCACGAGGCCCGAGGCCACCATCCGTCGTGCGGTACGGGCCACTTGTTCCCGCAGGTTTCGCTGCCTCAACCTTGTCCTCCTCCGAGGAGCTAACTTTCGACGATCGGCTTTTGCTTAAGTTAGCAGCTGCAAGCTAACCGGGGCTAATGTCGCCTTCTCTTACACGTCGGCTTCGATCTCTTCTAGGCTGCGGCCCTTGGTCTCTGTTACCAGCGTGCTGACCAAGATAAAGGCGAGGACCGCGATCACGGCGTACCCAGGAACGTGATATCTGGACCTATGGCCGCCAGGAAAACGGGGAATGTCCGGGAGACGGCGAAGTTGGCTAGCTAGTGCAGGAAGATTGCGGGCACCCCCGAGTGTCTCTTTTCCTCCCACCCGTTCGTGGCGCATCGGGCAACTCCGCTGAGGGTAGAATACCCCCGTCGAGAGAAAGAGGGCGAGTCTGGGAGGGAAACCTTGATCGGTACGACGGGAGTGGGACGATGAACGCCTATCCGATAAAGCTGACCGCCCACGTCCGCACCTACGCCTTCGGCGGGCGTTTGATCCCGGAGATGCTCGGCAAGAAAGAGG
>JALZFK010000090.1 GCA_030861585.1 Actinomycetota bacterium
TCTCTTTAGGGGGGTGAGGCTTGCGGCGGCGAAGGCGGCCTGAGCTTCGATGTCAGGTTTAGCCACACAACCCGCACGGGGTTTTCTTCTACGAGGTACTCTTGCTGTCCACACCCCCTGGGTTTCCGAGAAGCCCCCTTCTCGGCGACTCGTGAATAAGCCTCGTCGAGTGCGCGAGGCCTCATCTGGTGGCAACATACCTTGGCGGTCGGGCTACCACTAGGAGCTATTGAGATGTCCGCAGCGAATACCACTAGGTGGATCGGTATCGGCCTGCTAGGCCTGCCTCTATATGGAGTGCTGACCTTCTGGTCGAGCCTCGACCCCCAGCCTGACCCAAACACGGACTACGAAGCCTGGTCCCGCTACGTCACCACCGACCACTACGTGCTCACCCACGTCTTTGGCAGCATCCTCGGCCTCATCCTCGCGATCTTCGGGACCTTCGCCCTAGGGGCGTACCTGGCAAAGGGGCGCGCCGGACGCCTGGGATTGGTAGCTATGGTAATCACCGTTTCGGGCAGCGCCCTGTTCCTGCCGGAAATGGGGGTTTCCGCCTTCTCCGCACCCGAGGAGGGGCAGGCCTACCTAGCGGGCATAGAGGGGCTTCCTGAGCTGCCCACCTCCTTCGCCGACGCTGCATTCGCGGCGGCCTCCCTGCTGGTCATCGTGCTCCTGTTCGTAGGCAACGTGCTCCTCGGCGTAGCAGTGTGGCGCTCGGGGGTGCTGCCGAGGTGGGCGGGGGTCCTGTGGGCGGTCGCGCCCGTGTTCATGTACCCTTTGGGCCTGGTGTATGCCGCGACGATCGGGCCTGCGAGCACCCCACCGACGGTGTTGGTGGGCGCCTTGCTGATAGTAATAAGCGGGGGGTGGATAGCCTGGAGCGTGATGCGTGCCCCTAAGGGACAACTAGGGGCCCACGCCCAGCCCAGGGTACAGTGACCCTCGTCGAGCGAGCTTCCGAGAAGCCCTTAGAAGCTCTCGTGAATAGAGGCAACCTGCCCTATAGGCGTATACTCTTCGACTATGTTTCGACACCAGCCTTGACATAAACGCTGTTTCTAGTCATTGTTGAGGTAGGGTGCGCGAAGCAAATGGACGGGGTTTGGTGAGAAACCGGCCTGAGACTACTAAAGAAGAGATAGTGTTGGCAACTTCGCCGTTGGGTCTTCCTCGGAAGAGGCCGAATCACTACTGCTGCTCCCATTTTCTCCACAGCCAGAGAAGTGATAAGTCGGGTACTTAAGGCCATGTTCCGTCGAGGTTGCGGTACAAGGGGGTATGCGCATGAACTGGGTGATTGGGTACCGTGTGTGCCTGCTCACGTTGCAGTTGATCCGGTACCTATGCCCCTTCCGAGGCGACTTACACACCGCTCACGAGCCTCAAAGAGCGCATCCACGAGGTCGAAGGGGATAGCGAAGAGGCGTTCCGGGCGCGTCGCCAGCTCGTTCGGCTCCTTGTCGATGGAATTGTCATTGAGGACAAGCGTAAGGGTGAGGAGCCCAGAGTTCGCATCACCTATAGATTTGATGAGCCTGAGGGCGTGGCCCGTGAGCGAGGCGGTAAGTTGTGTGAGGTGTCCCGAAACTCTGACGAATCCCTCTAAGCCAAGACTAGAGCCAAAGAGTCCTAGCGCTGAGCTGCCTCACGCAAAATAAGCTAACTAAGGGCGAGCTGGGTCTCTCGCGGCAACAGGAGGTAGTGATAGGCACGATCCATGGCCCACCGGGGGCTAAGGTTTTCGGGTATTTCGCTGATGAGGGCATTTGGGCTTATCGGCATCTTTGGAGGCTATGAGGGAGATGCCGAGCGGAACGACGCAGTTGCTGGGCATAATCGGGCATCCTATCGGGCACACTTTAAGCCCACACATGCACAACGCTGCTTTCGCCCACGATGGGGCGGACTACGTGTACGTGGCGATGGATGTCTGGCCGAACCGTTTGCCCGCAGCCGTCGAGGGGCTCCGAGCTTTGGGTTTCGTCGGCTTCAACGTCACCATGCCCCACAAAGAGGCGATACTTCCGCTCTTGGACGAGCTTGACGAGACGGCCCGCCTCGCGGGCGCCGTGAATACAGTTGTAGCGGTCGAAGAGGGGAAACTTCGTGGCCTTAACACCGACGGGAGCGGTTTCGTCGAGGCTTGCCGGGAGGTTGGGGTCTCCGTCTTCGGAGAGAACGTGTTGATTCTCGGTGCTGGGGGAGCGGCCGCCGCAATCGCGGCCGCGTCTTTAGGCGAAGGTGCCTCGCGCCTCTACATCGCTAATCGGACTGAGGGTCGGGCCCAGGAACTCCGTGCGAGGCTCTCGAGGGTCGCGCACGGGACTAAGATCCTGGTGCGTCCCTTCGGCGAGGTCGGCGAAGTCGCGGCGGAAGCCAGGATCGTTGTGAATGCGACATATCTCGGGATGAGAGATGAAGACCCTTTGCCGTTACCCGCCGGGGCTTTGTCCCAGGACAAAGTAGTTTGCGACGCGGTCTACCTCCTCCGCAAGGAGACCCCCATAATCAGGCGTGCGCGCGAGGTCGGAGCACAAGCCGTATCCGGTGGGCGGATGCTGTTGTACCAGGGAGTCCAGGCGCAGCGGATCTGGACCGGTAGGGAACCCAACATAGAGATGATGAATAAGGCGCTGATCTGATGGCAGGGGCGCCTCTCGCAGCATAAGATCGGGCACAAGTCAGTAACATAGGCGATCGAGGTATACAAACGGGTCATTTGGTGGGATTTCGATCCGCCTAGCCTAGCTTTCGTTTTCGCTGCTTATATTACATGTTGGTGACGGCGCGTTCGCGGGATGGTTTCGCCTCTGCTATCTCCTAAGCTCCGAAGAGTGCGGGACGTAAAGGGTCGGCTGTTCACCTATCTCTTCGAAGCTCTCTTTTGATATAGACGATGCAGCCTTCTTCGATGCTGGTGTGTTCGCCTTCTGATAGGAGAAGGCCTGGAGGATCAATAGGGTCAGGGCTTTTGCCCTCTGACCCTTGAAGTCCGCTTCGTTGTGGACGCCGAAGCGGACTTCGTAGACAGCGAGGGTTTCGCGAAGGTTGACCTCGACGGCCTCTTGGACAAGATTGCAAACCTTGAGGAGGAAGAAGCCGAGAACGATCTCTGCGAGGGCGGTGCCTTCGGCTCTTCGGCTTCCGCGTCCTTCCTGTGGAGGCCGCTTGTTATCGTAAAAGAGGGAGTGAGCAGCGAGCAGGTTTTAATACCGAATTCATGAATCGGCACAAGGAGGGAGCTAGGTTCTTTCCCGGCTCCCTCCTTCGTGCTTAGCCTGCAAAATATTTGGTTATTCCATCAGTCACGGCCCCGACCACCTTATGCCGATGACGGTTTGGGATCAAGATGTATACGACGGCCGGAGAAGGTATGAACGGTACGCAGCGGACTCAACGATTGCCTGTCCGACGCCAGCTCGTACTAGGTCTTAAGTTCGAGCCCCTCATGATCGTGGTCGTCGGCCGCATTGTCGCTATGTACCTGCCGATGTTTTGGATCTTCGAGCTGATCGAGTAGCCCTGACCCCGTGTATCTTCGGTCTCCACCATCGCTCCACGATAGAATCCCTCCAGGAGAATCCTCCTAATGTTGACTGGGCTTTCTGCTGTAAGATGGCGATCTTTGGATTGGGACGGTCTGGGCAAGGAGGTAGGCGCTTTTGGGTTTTTTTAGAGAGCTGGGCGATAGGGTGGTAGGCGCCCCCTCGATCCTTTCGGCGGACTTCGCGAACCTGGCGGAGGAGGTGCGCCGAGCTCAGAATGGGGGTGCGGAAATCGTCCACTTCGACGTCATGGATAACCACTTCGTCCCGAACCTGACCGTGGGGCCGGCAGTCGCCGCCTCGCTCGTGCGGGCTACGGACCTGCCGGTGGACGCGCACCTGCAGGTCATGAGGCCCGACTCCTTGATCCCAGCATTCATTGCGGCGGGCGTCGCGAGCATCTCGGTACAGCCGGAGATCACCGTTCACCTGCACCGGACTCTCCTCATGATCCGGGCCGCGGGCCTCGAAGCCGGATGCGCCTTGAACCCGACCACTCCGCCGGAGGTTCTCGAGTGGGCGTGGCCGCACCTGGACTACGTCAACGTGATGAGCGTGAATCCGGGTTTCGGGGGGCAGGCGTTCATCTCAGAGATGGCCGATAAGGTGCAGCGGTTGAGGGAGATAACTGATCTCCCGATACAGGTCGATGGAGGTATAACTGCCGAAACAGCGCCTCTCATGGTCAGGGCTGGTGCGCGGGTTTTGGTGGCAGGCTCGGCGGTATACAGGGGCGACCCTACGACCGAGATGCGAAGTATCATCGAGGCCGGTCGGGAAGCCGCTGAAGAGCCATAGAATCGGCGGGTTAACGCCTTCCTTGTCCGCGCGATTACCGTGTGGTAGCTTAGCTTCCGGTAACTTTCGGGGGCGGGTGAAATTCCCGCACCGGCGGTGAATCCGCGGGGACAAGCGGTGCCCTGGCGGACAGCCCGCGAGCCTCTAGATCTTGGAGGTTGAGCCGGTGAAGGCTTGGACGGAGAGTCGTAGTCCGGCGCCGACGGTAAGAGTCCGGATGGGAGAAAGGAAGCTGTGGCCCAGGAAACTGTGGCTCGCGATAGTTTCATGCAGCGCGCCCGAGAACTCGCCGAGCACGGGCGCTACACGGCGGCGCCGAATCCTCTGGTGGGAGCGATCGTGGTCCGCGACGGGGCTGTGGTAGGCGAGGGCTGGCACGCTCACGCTGGGGGCGACCACGCGGAGGTCAGGGCTATCGAAAGCTCGGGTCCCGCCGCCCAAGGCGCCGAGCTGTACGTGACCCTCGAGCCTTGCAACCACCACGGCAAAACCCCCCCTTGTACGGATGCAATCTTGCGGGCTGGCGTGAAGAGGATCGTAGCCGGGCACCTAGACCCAAACCCCAAGATGCGCGGACGCAGCATAGACCTCCTGCGCGAGGCGGGCGTGGAGGTGGAGGTGTTGGACGACGACTTCTTCGAGAAGCAGAACGAGCAGTTTTCGCATTTCATGCGCACGGGTAGGCCGTTTGTGCACGTCAAGCTCGCCACGACTTTGGACGGCAGAATCGCCGCGTCAGACGGCGAGAGCAGGTGGGTGACGGGCGAGGCCGCGAGGTGCCGGGCGCACCTCTTACGGGCCGAAGCTGGGGCCGTGCTCGTCGGTGCCGGCACCGCGCGCATCGACGACCCGCTCCTTACCCCCCGCGGCCTCCCCGAGGACCCGCCGCCTATCACCCGCGTCGTCCTCGACCCGGGCCTCACGCTCCGCGTCGACGGTCAGCTTGCACGTACAGCCTACACGCACCCGGTGATCGTCTTCAGGGGGGAAGACGTTGAGCCCGGTCGCGCGGATAGGCTGCGTGCTTTGGGTGTCGAGGTCGTGTCGACGCCGTTCGCGGGTGGGGAGCTCGATTTGATCTTCGTGCTCGAGGAGTTGGGGCGAAGGGGGATCCGCGGCGTCCTAGTCGAAGGTGGCGGGAAGACGGCTGGCCGTTTCGTGGGTCGGGGGCTCACTGATAAGCTGACTCTGTTCTACGCCCCCAAACTACTTGGAGCCGAAGGAGTGCCGCTCATGGGCGCCTTGAAAGTCGCTGGCATGGACGAGGCCTTCAGGTTCCATGTTGAAGCTGTCGAGAAGGTCGGGGAGGACGTCATCGTAACGTTGTACCCGTTGAAACCGAAGGAGGATCTTGTTTACCGGGCTGATTGAGGGGACGGGCCCCGTTGTTCTTGCCGTGGAAGAGGGCGATATGGTGCGGGTTGGCATCTCTGCCGGACGCCTCGTCCAAGATACCAGGGTCGGCGACTCCGTCTCGGTCAACGGCATATGCCTTACGGTTAGCGAGGTCGGTGGAGAGGTGCTCGTCTTTTACGCGATGCCGGAGACGCTCAAACGGACGGCGTTGGGCGGGCTGAAGGAAGGGAGCATCGTCAATCTGGAGCGGGCGATGACGCCCGCGTCGAGGTTCGGCGGCCACATCGTACAGGGGCACGTGGACGGGGTGGGGGAGGTCCTAGCTATTAGGCCCGAGGGTGAGGTGGAGATCTGGGAATTTTCGGCGCCCCAGTCGGTATTACGCTACGCTGTCGAGAAGGGGAGCGTGTGCGTGGATGGGATCAGCCTTACCCTCGTTTCTGTCGTGGAGTCTTCGTTCACCGTCTCGATACTACCC
>JALZFK010000091.1 GCA_030861585.1 Actinomycetota bacterium
TCGTAGAAGCCCGGCTCGCCTGTGGCATGCAAAGTCGCGAGGCCGGCGGTCATGGCGAGTGGATTACCGGAGAGGGTGCCGGCCTGGTAAATTGGACCAGAGGGAGCGACCTGCTCCATGATCTCGCGCCTACCGCCGAAAGCCCCCACGGGCAAGCCGCCGCCGATGATCTTGCCGAGGCACGTCATGTCGGGCAAGACTCCGTAGCGCTCCTGGACTCCACCGCGCGCTAAACGGAAGCCGGTCATCACCTCGTCGAAGATGAGGAGCGTGTCGTACGCCTGGGTAACCTCGCGCAACCCTTCCAGGTACCCCTCCGCGGGCGGCACGCACCCCATGTTCCCGCACACCGGCTCCAGAATCACGGCGGCTATCTCCTCGCCTCGCTCCTCGAAGAGCGCCAGCACCGCTCCCAAGTCGTTGTATGGCAAAACGGCCGTGTCCTTGGCGGTCCCCTTCGTGACGCCGGGGCTGTCGGGGAGGCCCAGGGTCGCCACACCCGAGCCCGCCGCGACGAGCAAGGCGTCGGCGTGACCATGGTAATTGCCCTCAAACTTCAGAATGCTTTCGCGGCCCGTGAATCCCCGCGCCGCCCGGATTGCGCTCATGGTGGCCTCGGTGCCGGAGTTGGTCATCCGGATCAACTCCATCGAGGGTACGGCCTCGCAGAGGAGCTCAGCGAGCTCAACCTCGAGTTCCGTGGGTGCCCCGAACGTGGTCCCGTCGCGTACCGCCTTCTCCAAGGCTTCCACCACTTCCGGGTGGGCGTGGCCGAGGATAAGGGGACCGTAGCTCATGACGTAGTCTACGTAGGAGTTGCCGTCGACGTCGAAGATGCGCGAGCCCTCGCCGCAACGCACGAACACCGGGTCTCCCCCCACGGAGCGGAACGCCCGGACCGGGCTGTTGACCCCCCCGGGAAGACGATGTGTCGCCCGTTCCATCAAACGAGCGGAACGATCCATCGCGAGCGTTGTCCTGGCGTCTATGCTCTCGCCGCTACCACGCAATCGTATCCGACCCCTTTCCGGAATTTTGCATGCGTTTTATACCTCAATCGCTACCCGGGGTTGGTGATAACGGTTACGCCGGTCAACAACCGCACCCGCTCGCCCCAGCGGGTTACTAGCTCTCGCATCGAGAGTAAGCGATCTGGGCCAGTTGGTTTTCCCGATTAGACAACATAGACCTACATATTCGTCTGGGCCGCAGAGTCACCTATCTCACCCGCGGGGATTGCCGGGTCGGCGCTTCGCCGTTCGACAAAAGCGCATACCCCACCAACGTCCATACAACCCCCAGCAGTTCCCCCCCAACGTTGGCGAGCACGTCCAGGATCATGGAGAGGGGGAAGCCGGCGATGAGCAATACCCCGCACCAGCTAGGCAACACCCCCGCACGTAGGACCGCGGCCCCCAAGAGCACCAACCCAACCAGCGTGGCCAAGAAGCCCATGAGGAAGACGGCGCCGAGGACTTCGCGTCCCGCTAAAGCGGTAGTCACCGCGGCCACGAGCAAGAGCGCAGTACCCGCGAAGGCCGTCAAGAAGCCAGCCATTCCCAACCCTCCATACCTGTCCCTGTGAAGGCCATGGAGGCCCGTTATGGTCACCAGCGTGCCCAGCAAAGCGACGACGAACATGACCTCGATAAGATAGTCAGAGAACGAGATAAACATAGGCTTTTGAGGATTGAACAGGTTGATGATCCCCGTCAGCACGTACATCACGCCGGCCGCTATGGCCGCCACCCCGCTCCACCAAACCAGGTCCAAAGACACCCTAGTCTCCTTGCTCAAACTCTCTCACGAGCGAATGATGACACTTGATTAAGCCTGCCGCATCCCCGAACAAGTTATCTTCCGTGGGAAAGATACCCGCGGTATAGAGCTACTCCCGTCGCGCGTAAGCGTCACCGCTTACGCTACGATTTGTCCAGCCACCTGGCTACATCCCGGGCATAGTAGGAGATGATGATCTCCGCCCCGGCGCGCTTTATCCCGGTGAGCGCCTCTAAGACCGCGCGCTCCTCGTCCAGCCACCCGTTGAGCGCCGCGGCCTTGAGCATCGAATATTCGCCGCTAACGTTGTAAGCGGCAACGGGGAGGACCGTCGTCTCGCGCACCCTCCGGATGACGTCGAGGTACGGGAGTGCGGGTTTGACCATAACGATGTCCGCACCTTCCTCTACGTCTAGCGCAACCTCGCGCAAAGCCTCGCGGGCGTTTGAGGGGTCCATCTGGTAGCCGCGCCTATCACCGAATTGCGGGGCGCTCTCGGCTGCTTCGCGGAACGGGCCGTAGAAGGCGGAGGCGTACTTCGCGGAGTAGGCCATGATCGGCACGTTCTCGTATCCTTCGCGGTCGAGCTCGCTTCGCAAAGCCGCGACCCGCCCGTCCATCATGTCCGAGGGCGCGACGATGTCCGCCCCGGCCTCGGCTTGAGAAGAAGCGGTGCGGGCGAGGAGTTCGAGGCTTACGTCGTTCAGGATCTCGCCCTTCTCCCGATCCACGACCCCGCAGTGCCCGTAGCTCATGTACTCGCACAAACACACGTCCGTTATTACTAATAGCTCCGGCAGGGTGTCTTTGATCGCCCTCGTGGCGAGTTGTACCACCCCCTCCGGATCGTAAGCCCCGCTCGCCACCTCGTCCTTCTCTTCGGGTATCCCGAAGAGCAAGACACCCGGGATGCCCAAAGCGTACGCCTTCTTTGCCTCCTCGACGGCGTGGTTGATGG
>JALZFK010000105.1 GCA_030861585.1 Actinomycetota bacterium
GGTGGGGCCAACGTCGCTGCCTGTTGCGGCGTCGCGTCAGTATATTGATCCGTCGACGGCTGAGCGGGGTTTCGGGAGTAAGCTATAGTGTCCTCTGGCAACGGGGTTTCGAACGATCGAGATCCGATCTCGGGTGGCACGGGGTCTTCAGGACCCCTGGCATAGTCACTAGAGGCACCGCGAAGAAGATCTTCCCCCTCCTCCTCACCTGGCTCCTTCAACTCTTCGGCTAAGGGCTCTCTTATGCCAGCCTCCATGGCTTCGCTAATCCACGGGTCGATAGGCGTTCCCATAGCTCCCGACGACGAAGGTTCTGTGAGCGTAGATAGTGGGGTTGGCGAAGGCGCGTCATCAGGCGGCTGCTTTGCCGGTGATGCCCCTTCATCGCCTGGCAGCCAAGCCGAGATGACCGGTCGCGGTGCGCTACTGGCTTTAGCGGTACCGTAAGCGTGATCAAGGTACGAGTAAACGCCGAAGATCCCCAATCCCACAATCAGGGCTACCGCAGGAAGCCCCCCACCTGACGAGCGCACTACTACCCCCCTCCTTCTCACACCTTCTGAGCCTAAGGCGACTCCGGCGTTTGTTGTGCTTTACATTATATAGCAAGAACGAAGCTGACGGTAGGGCCAAGAGTGAACAACCTCGGCTCCTCAGCGGCTCACAGGTCGTCTCGAAACTGCACTTCCGCGCCCTGCTGACCGACAGCCTATGAGAGGTGCGCTTCGAGTAGTGGCCGGCGGATTAGAACAGCAACACGGAGACCGGGTGATCCTTGCCTAGGTTCCGCAAGCTCCGGCAGTCCCTCGTGGCGACGGTTCCGGACGCTCTAGACGTGCTTACCCGGAAGGGCGCCTCAACTTCTACAAGATACTCGGGCTCCGGGTGGTTATGAGCTCGGATGGCGGTGTCGAAGCGAGCGGGAGGTTCGTAAACAAACAACCTTAGCGTGTGCACACCTGAACCGGCACAAGCGTGATCCCCCACCCCTCCCTCGACCGGAACTTGCCATACGTGAACTCTGCGCCACCCTGTCCAAATTCCACGAACCTCCCTCTATCCCGCGGGTGGTTCGGATCGTATACGTGCACCCGCCCTTCCTCGACCCGGTAGGGTACAACGGCGTGCGCCCGCGCGAGGCACGAAAAGAACCTCCGGTTGGGTGCCGGCCCGAAGCAGAGGAGGTGTGGATCCGGGCTCTCTCCCACCAGGCGGAGCCGCTTAAGAACGCGCTCCGGCCGACCGCCGCCGGAGTACACCCAGTCCCTTACTGTGGCCAAGACCACCCGAGAACCGTACTGCATGGAGTGATATTTCCGGAGAGCGTCTAGCAGGGCCGGCGTTAGCGAGAGCTGTGCGAGCGGGGGGCGACGGGTCTCGTGAGCTGTACGCTCGGTAAAGTAGAGAAGAGATGCGGCGGCCATACCGAAACAGAGGCCTTTCCCATACAAAAAAGGATCGAAGCGGCGGAAGACAGATCCTCCGTCGCTTCGATTAGGGATCTTGCCTACCGGGTTCCGGAAGCCGAAGCCGTCGCGGGCCGGGTCGAAGGTTTCGGTCTTAGATGTGGATCGCGATCCCATCCACGGCCATCGCGGCCTCGCCCATGACCTCCGAGAGGCTCGGGTGAGCGTGGACACTCATCCCTATCTCCTGCGGCGTCCCCTCGACCAGCTTGGCGAAGACGCCTTCGGCTATGAGGTCCGTCACCTTCGGGCCTATCATGTGCATACCCAAGATGAGGTCGGTCTCCGCGTCGGCGACCACCTTCACGAAGCCATTGGGCTCGCCCTCGACAAGGGCCTTGCCGATCGCGCGGAACGGGAACTTCGACTCCTTGACCTCATAGCCCTCCTCCTCGGCCTGCTCGCGGTTCAACCCGAACGAGGCGACCTCCGGGTGGCAGAAGGTGACGCGTGGGATCAGATTCTGGTCGATAGGCATCGGGTCCTCGCCGGCCATGTGCTCGACGGCGACTATCCCTTCGTGGCCGGCCGCGTGCGCCAGCCAGTAGCCGCCTATAACGTCCCCTACAGCGTACACGCCGTCCTCGGCGGTCCGATAGAACTCGTCCACCTGTATCTCGCCGCCGTCGTTGACCTCGACGTTCGTGACGTCCAAATTGAGGTCCTCGATCACGGTCTTCCGCCCGATGGCGACCAGGATCGCCTCGGCCTCTAAAGTCTCACCCTCGCCTTCCTCTTCCCCCCCGGCAGGGTCGGCCTCCCCGCCGTAGGTACTCTCTTCGTCGGCCTCTTCCTCTTCCTCTTTTTGCTCTTCCTCGCTGACGGGGGAGACCTTGATCTTCACCCCGTCGTCGGTCTTCTCGAGGCTCTCCGTATCGGCCATAGAGCCCGTCATGACTCTGATGCCGTGGTTCTCGAACTGCTTCTCCAGCTCTGCGGAGATCTCTGGGTCCTCGGCCGGCAGAAGCCTATCCAGGACCTCGACTATGGTCACCTCCGTTCCGAAGTCCGCGTACATGCTAGCGAACTCGGTGCCAACGGCCCCGGAGCCGAGGATGATCACTGACCCCGGGTAATGGTCCATCGTCACCACGTCGTCGCTGGAGATGACCTTCTCGTGGTCTATCTCCAACCCCGGCAGGGTCCTGACGCCCGAACCTGTGGCGATGAGGACGTAATCGGCCTCGAGCTCCTGCGTCTCGCCGTCCTCGCTCTCTACCTGGATCTTCTTGGGCTCGAGGAAGCTCCCAACGCCGGTGTACACCTGAACGTTGTTCTTCCTCATCAGGCCCGAGACACCCTTCTGCAGGCGTCCTACGACCCGGTCTCTATACTCGGCGACCTTCTCGTAGTCGAGCTCAACGCCGTTGCTGACGATCCCGAACTCTTCGCTGCGATTGAAGGCGTTCAAGAGCTCGGCGGTGTGGAGCAGGGCCTTGGTCGGGATACAGCCCCAGTTAAGGCACGTCCCGCCCAGCACCTCCTCCTTCTCGACGAGCGCCACGCTCATCCCGAGCTGGCTGGCCCGGATCGCGGGTATATACCCGCCGTTGCCGCTACCGATTACCACGAGGTCGAACTTCTCGGCCACCTGTCTTCTCCTTTCTCGGCTCTCAATCCAATGTTAACCTTTGTTCCCCCTCGCGCCAG
>JALZFK010000107.1 GCA_030861585.1 Actinomycetota bacterium
CTCAGAAGGGCGTCCTTGTTCGAGTACTTCGGCTTAAAGCCCAGCTCCCGCTCGGCCTTCTCGATCGAGACGAACGAGTCTTTGGAGGCCGTCTCGTAGACCCACTTGTAGAGCGGCGAGAGACCTAGCTTATCCAGGAGCCGCAAGCCCCAGATGGCCGGTGCCGCCGGGAATCCGATGACCTTTTTGCCGTGCCCGGCGTAGTCGAGGACGGCCTGGTAGTCCTCCTTCATCGAAGTAAACTCCCCAGCGCCGATGTTGAAGGTATGGTTCACCCTCTCCTCGGGAAGCGTCAGCGTGAGGTAGATAGCGTCGCAGAGGTCCTCGACGTCCAGGAGCTGGTAGCGGTTATTGCCCGTTCCGATCATGGGGAAGTTGTGCCCGGTGAAGGCCCAGTCGTACAGGAGCGCGAAGACCCCGAGCCGCTCCGGCCCGACGAACGACTTCGGCCGGATCACGGGGACGATCATGCCCCTGGCCCGGTACTCGAGGCAGATCATCTCGGCCTGAATCTTGGCCTGCCCGTACGGACCCACGCCTTCCAACCTGTCCGTCTCGTACAAAGGGTGATGGTCCGGTATGCCGTAGACCGCCGTGGAAGAGATATGCACGACCCTTTTCACGCTCTGCCGCAGGGCTGCTTCGAGAACGTTGCGCGTCCCTTCGACGTCGGTGGTGTAGATATCCTCCGGAGAATACAGCGGCAGCGCTGCCGCTGTGTGAACCACGAAGTCCACGTCCTCCATCGCCCGGTTCACGAGCGCCTTGTCGCGGATGTCGCCCTTGATGGCTTCTACCCTATCCTTCTCCGGGTAATCGAACTCCTCGACGTCTAGAGAAACCAGGGCGTACCCGCGCTCGTCGAGGTACCGGATGAGGTTGATCCCCAAGAACCCAGCCCCGCCGGTGATGAGAACTTTCTGTCGCTCCATATAAGCGGCGTCTCCTTCTAGGTGCTGGCTACTAGCGCTGCCGCGCGGACGCGAAATTGTAGCATCTAAGTCACACTATTCGTAAAACTTTGTTCCGCGGAAAGCGAAAGCCGGGCTAACCGTCGCCGGTAAGGTCACTTCGGGCCACCCTACTATTCATTCTGGATCTAAATGAGCGTTCTGTGTACCCCCTTTCCCGAAGGCGCGAGACCGGGAGATCGCTACCCTCGCCGCCTCTCGGGTAGGCCAGCGGTCGTGGCCCAGGGTCTTGGCATCGACCTCACTATTTCGAGAAAGGGTCGCAACGGAACCATCGCGTCTCCTCGGATAGAGTTGCCGGCGAAACGCACAGGCGCAAGCGCAGGTGACGGCAAGCACGTTGGCTGCGATTTCAAGCTGAAAAACTACGACGACCGAAAACCGACTAGTTCTTTGGTCTCTAGAACCTGGGCAGTGGTTCTTGCTCCCAGTCAAATACAAGAAATCCCGAAATTCGGAGCCTCAAAAACCTGAACGACTGGCGCTCGAGTATTTGGAAGAGCCCAGGAGATAGTGGAAGCCTTCGGGAGGGCATGAATGCAAGGATACCCACCTGTACCAAAGGCATGGCCACGAACCAAGACCCAGCATACGCGCTAGAGCCAGCCGGATCTCTTGAAGCGCAGGTAGAGTACGGCCGAGATCAGCACCATCAGCCCGACCGAAAGCTCGAACCCGTAGTCGTAGCTCTTTAGTTGGTTCCACCAAAAGTTGTCGCTCTCGAAGTTCATGCCGAAGATGCCCGCGATGAGCGTCGGGACGATCAGGACGGCCCCCCAAGCAGAGATCTTCTGCATCTGATCGTTTTGTCTAACGCCCACCATCGCCAGGTTTACGTCGAGGATGCTGGAGAGCACATCACGGAAGCCCTCTATCTGCTCCGTCACCCGCACTATCCGGTCTCGGATGCGGCGCAGGTACCTACGCGCTTCGGGACCGAGATCGTTGGTGGTACCGCTCTCCACCAGTCGCTCGAGCGCCCCGGCAAGCGGCTTTGTTGCTTGGTGGAACCGGATGACTTCGCGGAAGAGCTTGTGTATGCTGCGCGAGGCTTCGGCGTTGCCGTCGAGGACCTTCGCCTCTACCTCGTCGATGTCGTTCTCGATCCCCTCGACCACCGGGACATAACCCTCGACGACCCATTGCATGATCTCGTAGAGGATCGCGCTCGGGCCTTGCCGGAGCCGCTCGGGCTCGCCCTCCATCTCCTCGCGGACGCCGTCCAGGACGGTATCCTCGCCGTAGAGGAGTGTGACGATGAAGTCCGGGTGCACGAAGGCGTGTATCTCGCCGAGCTCGATCTTCTCCGTGCCTTTTACGTAGCGCGCTGGTTTGAGCACCATAAAGAAGCCGTCACCGCAGCGTTCGAGCTTCGGGCTCTGATGCGGCTTGGTTGCATCCTCGACAGCCAACTCGTCCAGCCCGAACCCCTCGGTGGCGCAGAGGAATTCCTCCTCGGTTGGCTCGTGGAGGGTAATCCAGGCGAATTTGCCGAATTCTCGGCAAGCTCGGCCAGCCTCCCCCAGCGTAGCAGGTGTGGTCCGGTGGCCATCGACGTAGATGGCGCTGTCGACTAGCATCACCGCATTATACGCTCCTTTACGAAGATGATTCGGAGAAGGAATACCCCACCGCGGTGGCTGCTTTCGCCTTTCGATATGTGGCCGATAAACCACGCCTCCGAAGCTGCCCTGGTAGCATTCTAATACAACATATCGAGGGAAGCGTGTGCCCGACCGGTAACCAGTGGTAACGCCCGCTTGCCGAGCCGCAAGGAAAAGCTAGCATCTACGAAGCCTTAACTCGAACAGTGTCTGTGGCTACAGTCGTTGCGTGGCGGTACCCCCCATAATGATGACCTGCGGTAAGGTAGCGGTGTGGAGAGGTACACGACCTTAGCCACCGAGAAAGAAGCCGCTGGTCGCGCGGATGCTGGTAAGTGACCCGGCTCTTGTAGGTATAAGGCATCCGCGAGCCGTGCACGACCGTGTGGGTCCTAAGGCGTCGGAGGGTAAGAAAGACGGGGCGTTAGGAATAAGGCTACGAGAGGAGAAGAAGATGAAGGAGTACGAGCAGATCCAAACTATCCACGCTTCGGCCGACGAGACGTTCGCGTGGCTCTCGGACGTGAACAGCCTGCCGAAGTACCTGCCTCCCGTCATCGGTGCCTCCATAGAGGGACCTTCATCGGAGGATGCGCCGGGCCAGCGAGTACGGGCGACGCTTGAATACCCCGACGGAGGCTCCTTCGATGCCGAGGGGTACTTGGCCGTGGACGAGGGCCGCAGGCGCATGGAGTGGGGCGCCGAAGTTCAGCGGGACTATTCGGGCTGGCTGGAGGTCGCCGAGGGCGCGGACGGCCAATGTCAGGTAACGGTGCACCTCAACTTTGGCGAGCGCTCGGTGGAGCCCGAGATCCGGGAACAAACGCCCGAGGGACGCGACCCCTTAGCAGAGGGGGTCTCTGCGACCTTGGAGTCTATTCGCAGGCAGATAGAGGAGGGGGCCGGCAAGGTACAACCCCCAGCGCCCTCTTCGAGTACCGAGCCGTCAACCGACGATAACCCCGCGGTGATCGACGATAACCCACGCGACACACCATAGAAGTAGCACCGTGGGCCCCAAAGGTGCGCTTCCCTTGGGATATCTCCCATAAGGCTTCCGTCTTTCTCGCTCGCTCGTCGGGCGGATACTACGTCAATGTATTTATACGAACCTCCCCTACCACGCTCTCCAGGGCCGCGTTTAGCGCCCAGCCGATCGGGGTTGGTGCCCAGGATATGGAACTGGTCCTGATGTTAGGGCTCCGATTCGATTTATGAGTGACAGCGAAGGATAAACGCTTGTGTATATGAGTTTAGGCCGAGCTGGGTAAGGGATTGCCTCAGAGTTATTCGGGGGTCAGCATAGGCTCGCGGAGCCGCAAGACTTCCGGTGGTGCATACGCTTAGGAACCTTTAGGTGGGGGTAAGTAGCCCCTATGACTGAGAACAACGGAGGCTTTACAGACCTGGTAGGGACCGAGGTATCGAGTACCGAGGAGGGTCGCGCTGCGGTAAGCCTGCAGGCCGAAGAGCGGCACCTCAACCCCAGTGGAGCCGTTCATGGGAGGGTCATCTCGACCCTGATCGATGCTGCCATGGCCGAGGCTTTGAACACGATGACCGAAGAAGACGAGCAGCCCTTCACGATTCAGATCACGGTCAACTATATGAAGCCCGGCAAACCGGGATCGCTCACCTCGACCGCTGAGGTGCGTAAGGGAGGCGAGCGGGTGACGATCGTCGAGGCGGAAGTCGTTCAAGAGGATGACGACGAGGTCGTGGCGTTGACTACCGGCACCTACACCCCCGTCGGCTAGGGGTGCCTCCAAAAAGCAGGCAAGTCCGTTCTCGTTGGGTAGCGGTCAGGAGAGTTCGAGCCTCGGGCCAGAGCGAGCCATGCTCCTAGTTAATATGAAAACCTACGGCGGGAAGAATGGTGTACAGGACGATCGAGATCACAGTGCCTCCGTCCTATACAAACGAGTGAATGTCCTAGGCCATCTCGTTCGTGGTGTCGCTCATCGCGCCCGGCTTCGAGCCAATTGCCAAAATCCCGATGTACCTGGCCCTGTGTAGGCGAGATGTAGCGAGAGAGGACTGCGGTCGACAGCCGCTGATTACCTGATGCTGGCCCTCTCGATGGCGCTGGCTTTCATGGTGCTGCGCCTGACGGGCGTAGCCACGGTCGAGGAGTTCTTCAGCAACCCCGAGGTGGAGTTGCTGGCGAACCCCGCGCTGCGGGACATGCTCTTGTCAGCGGGCAGTGCTTTGGCAGGGATGGTGATGCTCAGTTCGCACCGGGGTTGCTTGATCCCCGGTGCTTTGAGCACACTGATGACAATCGAAGCCACCCTAATCAGGGCCGCATGGCCGCTGGGAGCCCGGCGTTGATGTTCAAAGGAGCGAGTCGTCTTTGACTTCCTGCTGATCATACGGGGCCGTGGTCCTCGTGCTGCTCAAGTAAGAGCTCGTCCACCGTCGGGCGCCGATGGTGTAGCTCCGATGGCGCTCCTCGATGGTGCGGTCCTAGGCGTTTATCGGGAGAACAAGATAACGGATAAGAAAGGTGAGGTGTAGCAGCGGTGCGGCTCAAGCCGGTAGAAGAACAGGTCGTCGTGGTGATGGGGGCTTCGAGCGGTATAGGCCGCGAGACGGCCCTCCGATTCGTGAGGAAGGGTGCAAAGGTAGTGGTCGCGGCCCGCAGCGAGGAAGGCCTCGGTTCGCTGGTTGAGGAGATCGAGGGCGAGGGCGGCGAGGCGACCGCGATAACGGCCGATGTGGCGGAGTTTGATTGGATGAAGGCCGTGGCGGACAAAGCCGCCGAAGCATACGGGCGGCTCGACACCTGGGTACACCTCCCCGGCGTCTCCATCTTCGGCTTCTTCGATGAGATAGAGCCCGAAGAGTTCAAGCGGGTAATCGAGGTGGACCTCATGGGGCAGGTCTACGGGGCGATGGCCGCGCTGCCGCACCTAAAGCGCGAGGGGCGAGGGGCGTTGATACACGTCTCCTCCGTATTGGCCAAGCGCTCCGTGCCGCTGCAGAGTTCCTACTGCGCCGCCAAGCACGGCATCGACGGCTTCCTCGAATCCCTGCGCGTGGAGCTTAGGCACGAGGGATGGCCCATCGGCGTCACCAACGTGATGCCGGCCTCCATAAACACGCCTTTTTTCGACAAGTCACGCACCAAGCTGGGCGTCAAACCGAAGGCCGTCCCACCGTTCTACGAGCCGGGCGTCGTGGCCGACGTCATCCTCTATGCCGCCGAGAAGGCACCCCGCGACATAGTCGCCGGGGGCGCCGGGAAGAGTATCCTCTTGACCCAGCGCCTCTCGCCGAGCCTCATGGACGCTATCCTACTGCGCGCGGGTTTCGAGTCCCAGCAGACGGACGAGCCCAAGCCCCAAGGCGCCCCAGACGCCTTCTTCGAACCCATGGAAGGCCAGGACAGAGCAGAGGGAGATTTCCACGGGCAATCATTCTCGAGAAGCTACTCCAGTTGGCTGGATACCCACCCGGCGCTAAAGCGGGGGGTTATCGCGGGTGCGGCACTGGCGACTCTGGCGATTCTACGAGCCAAGTTATGGGAACCGTAAAGGTGCGGTTGCGGCGAGTCGAGGCTTAAGCGCGACCATCGCTCAAGGACACTGGGGAGAGCTTAGTGCGCTCTGCAAGCAAGCCCGAGGGAGCTGAGCATTTTGCCGACACGACAGGGTTATGTTAGGTAAACAACGGTCGCCGCAAACTTCGGGCTTCGTATGTCCTGCTTCTGCGGTCTAACCTGTCCTTCCGCTGCTCTTCTGATAGCCCACGGAGTTTACTCTTGCTCACGCTCCAGGCGCTGTACGAGCATCTCCTTGGCCCGCTGAGAAGCCTCTTGATTGTTGTCCAAGACCGAGCTAAAGAAATCTACTAGCTCCTGGTCGCCCTCTTGCTGGGCATCCTGGATGTAAGTCTTCACCGTCTCGACGGTATCCGCAGATTGGTGGAGCACGCTGATCAGGTTGTAGTTCTTGTCCTTGGGTTGCTGGGCCTTCTCGGACACTTGCATTCCTCCCGTTGGAGCGCTTATATCTGCCTTCGCTCCATACCCTGATCAGGAGGAAGCGTAAACGCGGCACGGAGGCCCTGTTCATTCCTCTCGTCCGCGTGGTCACCGGTAAGAGCAGTCTCACGTAAAAGAGGACTCCTACAGTCCCATACGACGCACACCTCCTGCCTGGCTCCGGCCCTTCGAGCGATCGTTTCGCGCAGGCAGGTAAGGAACGCTTTGGTTTGCCGGCGGTCCACTCTCGGGTAAAGCAATAAGGTAAGGAGGTGCGTGCAGACGAAGAAAAACTAGCTTTATGTGTATTCTAAGATACGCACACCGGAAAGCTTAAGCTTCGGCTCAGCGCTCGGCTGGCCGAGGGTACCCCGAAATAGAACTAGCTACGGTCGAAAGAAGGAGCCGCGCATGAGCCTAACCAAGAACATCGCCGAACGGGTGGGAGCCCTCGACTGGGAGCGGATCGAGCACGACCTTGACGAGATGGGCTACGCCGCGACGACGCCCGTGCTACGGGCCGACGAGTGCGAGGAGCTGGCCGGGCTCTTCGGCGAAGACGAGCGCTTCCGGAGCACGATCGACATGCGCCGCTATCGTTTCGGCTCCGGCGTATACCGGTACTTCGATTACCCGCTGCCCGAGGCTGTCCAGGAGCTTCGGGAGGGCTTCTACCCCCCGCTCGCTAGAGTGGCCAACCGCTGGGCTTCGATGCTCGGCACAGGGGTATCCTTCCCCGACGGCCTCGACGAGTTCCTGGCCCTCTGCCACGAGAAGGGCCAGACCAGGCCGACGCCGCTCATCCTCCACTACGAGACCGGGGACCACAACGCCCTCCACCAGGACGTCTACGGAGCGATCGGCTTCCCCTTCCAGGTCCTCACGGTGCTCAGCCGGCGCGAGGAGGACTACACCGGCGGCGAGTTCCTCCTACTCACTCAGCGCCCGCGAGCACAATCGATCGGCGAAGCGATCCCCCTCGACCAGGGCCAGATGCTGATCTTCCCTAATCAGCAGCGTCCCGTGGAGGGCAAGCGCGGCTACTACCGGGTGAACGTGCGCCACGGTGTCAGCCGCCTGCGCTCCGGCGAGCGCTACAGCCTCGGCATCATCTTCCACGACGCCGAATAACGAGCGCTTACCCACGCGCGGTGAGTCGGTTCCGCATGCTTGTATGCGAACGCTAAAGCTAGGCTGGTGTGGGCGTAAGTAGCGGCATTCGCACGCTCCTACCTCGGCCGCAAGGCGCGAGATAGGGAAAAGAGGCAATCCGTACCCTTCGGGCAAACCATTGCTTACAACCATATCGTCCAAAGGTCGCCCAATGAACTAAAAAAGGCAACGGCAGCCTTATTGCCGACGTCGGCGTCGAAAGAGCCAGATGCCCAGGACAACTATGCCCATGCCTGCGGCGGAAGCGACGGCGGCGACCATAGCGGCGATCAACGCATGAGGCGAACCCGTTAGGGTCCAAGCGATGACACCGAACGCGATAGACAGGACCATGCCGAGCAGGAAACCGGTGAAGATCCATCGTGTCTCGCGCTCCCCGAGCACACACTTATTGTACCCGTTCCCTTTGGTCCTCCAAGTTTCTGAAACCTGTGATTTTCAGGCTTAGGGAGGACGAAGCTCGGAGGTTTTGGGCAAACTCCCTGCGAAGCGGTTCGTCGAGCGCACCCGGACGAGGCAACGGCCGCGAGCAGCTCCTGGGAGGTGACCGCACCGGCGCTTGAAAAGCCTTGTGACCCGTGTGATACTAAATGTAGGGGTTTGTTACAAGCAGCCGAGTTAGCAACAAATTCGTGTAGCAAGCGCGCCGGCAGCGGTTACAAGGAGGCTTCGGTGGAACTTTTGAAGACCCGAATCGATTATTTCGAGGAGATAGGGCGGTTCAAGGGCGAGCTGAACGCGGTAATTCTAGCGCACTATTATCAGGAGCCGGAGATCCAAGACCTGGCGGACTTTATCGGGGATTCGTTGGGGTTGGCGAGGCAGGCGCAGGGGACGGATGCGGACGTGATCGTGTTCTGTGGGGTCCACTTCATGGCGGAGACGGCGAAGATTCTGAACCCCGAAAGGACGGTGGTGCTACCGGACCTCGAGGCCGGGTGCTCGCTGGCGGACAGTTGCCCTCCGCGGTCCTTCGAGAGGTTTGTAAAAGAGCGTCCGGGGCACGCGGTCGTGTCGTACGTTAACACCTCGGCGGAGGTCAAGGCGCTATCGGATGTGATCTGCACCTCCTCGAACGCGGAGCAGGTGATAGCGAGCATTCCGGAGGAGACTCCGATCATCTTCGGGCCGGACAAGCACCTGGGGCGGTACCTCGTCGAGAAGACCGGGCGAGACATGGTCCTGTGGCCGGGGACGTGCATGGTGCACATCCTCTTCTCGGAGAAGAAAATCCGACAGCTCAAGGTCAGGTTCCCAGACGCGGAGGTGCTGGCCCATCCGGAGTGCGAGGAGCGGGTCTTGAGGGTCGCGGATCACATCGGGAGCACCTCATCGCTCTTGAAACGAGCGGCGGAGAGTCCCGCTCGCAAGTTCATCGTGGCGACGGAGCCGGGTATCATCCACCAGATGCGCAAAGCCGCGCCGGAAAAGGAGTTCGTGAGGGCGCCGGGCAAGGGGCCCGAGGGAGCGTGCGAGGCGTGCAGCGAGTGCCCGCACATGCGCCGGAACACTTTAGAGAAGCTCTACTGGTGCATGAGGGATCTCTCGCCAGAGATAACGCTCGAC
The DNA here is from genome assembly GCA_030861585.1 of Actinomycetota bacterium. GTDB lineage: Bacteria > Actinomycetota > Rubrobacteria > Rubrobacterales > Rubrobacteraceae > Rubrobacter_F. The sequence goes on from JALZFK010000107.1 coordinate 9,300, forward strand.
GAGGATCTGCGCTTGCGGGCTTTAAGACCCATAGAGCGGATGCTGGAGATCGGGTAGTGGGCGAGGTACAGCTGCGGAGGCCACCCGAGACGCTCCTCGATATCGCCCGCCCGGCCCTGATGGAGGACGTGGGGCGCGGGGACGTTACGTCTCGAATTACGGTTCCCGAACTAGCCCAGGCTCGGGCTCGCTTCGTGACCCGGGAGGAGCTGATCGTCTCGGGCATCGAAGCGGCGAGGGCGGTCTTTTTCGTCGAGACGGGGGGCCAGGAGGAGGTAAGCTTCGCGGCGTTCGCGAACGACGGAGACCGGTTAGCAGTGGGTTCCGTACTGGCCGAGGTCGATGGCCCTGCGCGCCCGATCCTCGCCGCCGAGCGGGTGGCTCTGAACCTCCTCATGCGACTCTCGGGAATCGCTACCCTTACGAGTCGGTACGTGGAGGCGGTCGCCGGGACGGGGGCCAGGATCGCCGACACCCGCAAGACCACGCCTGGTCTGAGGTTTTTGGAGAAGGCGGCAGTACGGGCCGGGGGTGGCACGAATCACCGGACCGGCCTCGACGACGGCATCTTGATTAAAGACAACCATCTGGCTCTCGCCGGTGGGGTAACCGAAGCCGTCCGTCGAGCCAAGGGGCATCCTGGAGCACCGCATCTCCTGAAGGTGGAGGTAGAGGTTGAGAGCCTGGAGGCCCTCGAAGAGGCCATGCAAGCCGGAGCCGACGCGGTACTCCTTGATAACATGACGCCCGAGGAGGTTCGCCACGCCGTCGAGCTTGCACGCAGGGAGAATCCCGGACTGCTCGTGGAGGTCTCCGGTGGGATAAACCTCCAAACCGTGCGCTCGTACGCCGAGGCGGGCCCGGACCTGGTTTCTGTTGGGGCGCTTACGCACTCGGTCTCGGCGGCGGACATCTCTTTGGAAGTAGAGCCGTGCTAGGGGCGGACGTGGTAGTTGTTGGGGGTGGGATCGCCGGGAGTGCTGCGGCGCTCGCTGCGGCCCGTAAGGGAGCAGAAGTCGTCATTTTGACCAAGCTCCCCGATCCCGAGGAGGCGAACACCCGCTACGCCCAGGGCGGCATAATCTACACTGGCCCTAACGACTCGCCGGGGCTTCTTGTTCGGGACATCCTCGGGGCGGGCAAGGGCAGCCGAACCGCTGCAGAGCTGCTCTCGTGGGAGGGTCCGCCGCTCGTGCGCGAGCTCCTGATCGATGACCTCGAAGTCCCCTTCGACCGCGAGGTGGACGGGTTCGAGGGGTTGCACCTCACCCTTGAGGCGGCCCACTCCGTGCCGCGCATCTTGCACCACGCGGACACGACGGGGCGGGAGATCCAGCACGCCCTCACCTCCGCGGTGTGTAACGAGGAACGCATAGCCCTCCTCCCGGGAACGGAGGCCCTGGATCTCGTGGTATCGCGAGGCCGGTGCGTGGGGGTATACGCTGCGAAGGATGGGGAGGTACAGGCCGTACTCGGACGCGGGGTAGTGCTCGCCACCGGGGGCTTAGGCGCGCTGTACGAGCACACGACCAACCCACCGATAGCCACCGGCGACGGCTACGCGCTCGCCCTCCGGGCCGGAGCCGAGGTGCGCGACCTCCACTACGTCCAGTTCCACCCGACCGCCCTCTATGCGCCCGATGGGGATTGCTTTCTCGTCTCCGAGGCCGTGCGAGGGGAGGGTGGGGTGCTCATAAGCCCGGACGGGGAAGAGTTCGTGGATCACCCTTTGGGCTCGCTAGCCCCGCGGGATGTCGTGGCGCGTGAGATTTGGGCGATGATGAAGCGCACCGGCTCTCCCTGCGCCTATCTAGATATCACCCACCATTCGGCGCAGTGGCTTGAAGAGAGGTTCCCCGCCATCCACGCTCGCTGCCTGGCGGAGGGGATAGATATGAAGCGGGAACCCATACCTGTGGTTCCGGCGGCCCACTACGCCTGCGGCGGCGTAAGCACTGACCTCTCCGGTCGTACGAGCCTAGGAGGCCTTTGGGCGGCAGGTGAGGTCGCGAGCACCGGTCTGCACGGCTCTAATCGCCTCGCCTCGACTTCCCTTCTTGAAGGGCTCGTCTTCGGCTGGCGAGCCGGCGAGGCGGCCGCCCGGCTGGCGCCGGTCACGGATCTGGGCTCAGAGGATCCCCCGGCGGCGGGCCTCGAAGACCCCCCGGAAGAGGCGTGGCGTCGGCTCCGGATCATCATGTGGGAGCATGCCGGCCTCGTCCGCACGGACGAGGGTCTAAGGGAGGGACTCGCGAAGATCGGGGCTCTGGAGGAGGAATACGATGATACGGCTTTAGGCCGGGCGCTCCTCGTTGCCCGGACGATACTCGAAGGCGCTTTGGCCGACCGCCAGAGCCGGGGCTGCCACTATCGGCTCGACGTAGAAGAGAGGGCAGCCCTTGCCGATCTACCCGGGTAAGGCGCCGACGACCTGCATTGGCAAGGGTGGTACTACCTGGTCGCTTTCCTCGGTTCGCGAAATCCTGGCTTGATAAACGTGGAGTTTTCCGGGCCTTCTTAGGACAACCCGTTCTCTTAAAGGCAAATCCTTCATACCTGAGCCGCAAGAATCCTCGGAGAGTTCTCTCGTACGAGGGCTTTCGGTATCTACGGTGCCCTGGTATGGTTGCGGCAGCGTGGGCGCCTGAGGAATCGCCAGAAGAGAAGGAGGTTGTGTGGTGGGACAAGCGGAGGCTGAGGATCGTGAGGTGGTGCTGGATTTTGATCCCGATGATAAGCAACGGATAGAACGGGCTAACCAAACCTTCCTTCGCCTAAGGAAAGAGCTACACGATCGAGAAGCGCAATTCGCCGAGAGGGACGTTGAGGAGGCAGCGCAGAGCGCTCGGTGGATGAGGGAAACCGTGGAGCGGCACCCGGACGAGGATTGGGAGCAGGCCTACGAGGATGCGCTCGCCGGGTCCGAGCTGCCCGAAGAGGACAAGGACGATCTTCGGGGGGGAATAAACGAAGCGGGAGGGTTCTTGCCTTTCGCCAAGCGCAACTTACGAAGGCTGGAGGAAGCCTACCCCGGTAAAAGGGAGCAAACCGGCGAACCTGCCGTGGAGACGACGCACGAGGATTTGGTATGCGGTGTGGCGGCTAGCCTCGTCGTGGGGTGCGTCATGACGGGGAACCTCTTCTATTTCGGCTTTGCAGTAGGTATGGCGCGCAAAGCCGGTTGTTGGTAGAGCCTAAGAGGGGAAGTTCGAGGAGACGACACTTAGCTAGGTTTCCCTATCGCCTGGACTACGCCGAAGGTGCTATAGTCAACCTTCGGAGCCGGGATTGCCACTACCGGCTCGACGCGGAAGAAGAGGAGGTGGCTCTTGCCGATCTATCTAGACAACAACGCGACGACTCGGTTGGACGAGCGGGTCCTCGAGGCGATGCTGCCCTACCTCACGGAGGAATTCGGTAACCCCGGTTCGACCACGCACGCCTTCGGCTGGACCGCTGGGGCCGCGGTGTATCTTGCCCGGGAGGAACTGGCCGCTTCTATCGGCGCTTCGCCCGAGGAGATCCTGTTCACCAGCGGTGCGACCGAGTCGGACAACACGGCCTTGATGGGCCTGCTACGCCCCGGTGATCACCTCGTGACCGCCGCAACCGAGCACGAGGCCATCCTGCAGCCAGCCCGTTACCTGGAGCGCACTGGGGTGAGGGTGACGATCCTCCCGGTAGACGGCTATGGGGTGGTCTCCCCTGACGCTCTGCGAGAGGCCATCAAGCCCGAGACCGCGCTCGTCTCGGTGATGCTCGCCAACAACGAGACCGGCACCCTGAACCCGATTCGGGAGCTGGCGGGGATCTCGCACGAACGCGGCGTCCCGTTCCATACCGATGCCGCGCAGGCGCTCTGTAAGATCCCGGTAGACGTCGAGGAGCTCGGCGTGGACCTGATGGGCCTCTCCGCTCACAAGTGCTACGGGCCGAAGGGTGTTGGCGTCCTGTACATCCGGCGGCGACCCGCGTCGGGCGTACGAGGGGTGTGCTTGGAGCCCATCTTGCGCGGTGGCGGCCAGGAGTGTGGCCTTAGGAGCGGCACCCTCAACGTCCCCGGCATCGTCGGCTTCGGTAAGGCCGCGGCCTTGGGCGTGGCGGCCCTGCCCGAGGAGGCGGCGAGGATCTCGGACCTCCGAGACACACTCTTCGAGCGCCTCCGTGCCGGAATACCTGACGTGCGGCTCAACGGTCACCCTACGGAACGCCTGCCCGGGACCCTGAACGTATCCTTCCTCGGTGTGGACGTGGGGGACTTGCTCGGCGCCTTACCGGACGTGGCGGCATCGGCTGGCTCGGCCTGCGCGTCCTTAAACTCGGGGCCCTCGCACGTCTTGAGGGCGATGGGCTTGGAGGACGGGACGGCGGCCGCCGTCCGTTTCGGTGTCGGGCGATTCTCCACCTCCGATGAGGTTGAGCGTGCCGCGGCGCTCGTGGTGCGGGCCGCCAGGGAGCTGGGGGCGGCTGTCGGGCAGCCCTTCGTGGGCCTCGGCAACAATTAGTGATTTAGAGCTCGGCCAGGAGGAAAAGGCCTGATCGCCGACAGCGACTAGAACGGGTACAGGACTAGCCCCAACGCGCCGAGGGCGTACCAGGCTCCAAAGGCCATGCTCAGAATTCCTA
>JALZFK010000117.1 GCA_030861585.1 Actinomycetota bacterium
CTGAGGCGTTCCGGGAGGCCGAGCGGGTTCCGCAGCGGCGAGCTGACCACCTGATAAACGGAGCTGTCTACGCCGCCGTCTCCGAAACCGATCTCGTTTAGGTAGCCGTGGTGTACGTCACCAGAGAGTACGACTACCGAGGCGGGGGGACGGCCGGTGGAGCGTTCTCCGAGGCCAACAGACCTCAACAGGTTCGCGAGGCCGTCGAACGAATCTTGGAAGGCAGGCCAGTGCTCCAGGTCCAGAAGCTGGCGGATGAACTCGCCGATCTTCGCCGCCGTATTGCCCCAAACACCATTACAGACGGCTTCATTCCACGCTTCGAGGTGGTGCAAACCCGGCGCCAGGAGGAACGGAAGCGAGGTGCCGAGCAGGAGGTGGTCGAAGTCACCGGTGGTTTTGTCCTCGATCCAGGCCCACTCGGCAGTGTCCAGCATGGAACGGTGTTCCTCTTTCAGGACCCGTCCGGCCCTAGAGTCCATCATTATGAGGCGGACCTTGCCAAAGTCGCGGTGGAAACTCCAACGGCTCTCCCCGACCTCGTGGTCGGCCAAGTAGGCGAAATCGCGCAGTGCACGCCCCGCGTCGTCTGCTTTTCGCACCAGCTCGAACAGGGTGTCCTCCTCGAGCTCCTCCGGAGAAAGGTTGCCGAGGTGCTGGTAGATCCAGTACGACATGAACGCCCCAATGATTCGCTCCTCCCACCAAGGCTGCTTCCGCATCTTCTTGACCCACGCCTCGGAGGTATTCCAGTCGTCGTGAACGTCGTGGTCATCGAAGATCATGACGGAGGGCACAGTCGAGAGTAGCCAGCGGATAGCCGGGTCCTTCCAGGAGTCCCAATAGAGGTGGGTGTACTCCTCGAAGTCCGCCACCTCCTCTTTAGGGGGTTTTGAGGGATCTCGCCGAGAGCGGATGAATTCGCGGGTGCCCAAGGAGATTTCATCGGCGTAGACTTGGTCCCCGAGGAGCAGGAGCCCGTCGGGCCATGTTTCTTGGGACTCACGGCGCATCCTGTAGGCGAGCGCGTAGAGGGCGTCTCGCTCGTAGTAGCCGAGCTTCCTCACGATGCCCCGTTTGAGCGTGTGCGGCGGCTCGTGCGGGGCCGAGACGCGGCAGGAGCCGAAGGCAAGAGTCAACTTCCCGTCCGGCCTTATGGTTCGGATCGCAGGCGGCGGGAAAGGATCGCTCGCCTCCGGCCAGACCTTCTCGCCATCCAGCGTGACCGAGTATTCGTAGGACGAGCCGGGATCGAGGCCCGTGACGCGTATCAAGGCGTAGTGGTGATCCTCGACGCAGAAGGTGCGCGAGCGGTGGATCGCGCCAGCGAGGACCACCATGACCTCGCAGGCGGCATCAGTCTCCACCCAAACGGTAGCGTCGGTCTCCCCGGCGTAGCGGAGGAGCGGGCCGAGGACGAGGTTGGGTGCCATGTCGAGGTTCTTATCCGCGGCCGACGCTCTTATACAAGACCGAGGAGCTGGCTCATAACCGCGACGCCGGTCACTGTGAGGACAGCGCCTAGGATATCGAAGGCGATACCGGGCCAGACCATCTCGGTTATAGGGATCATGCCAGAGCCGTAGATGCTGGCGTTAGGAGCGTGGAGATCGGCAGCCAGTAGACGAACGCGAAGGCGAAGATCGCCGCCAAAGCCTGCTGTTCCGGTGGTAGCGGCAGGGGGGAGTAGGTACAGCCCGAGGAAGACTACGGGTCCGAGAAAGAGCTCGATGGTCGGTCGCGCCCGCTCGAAACGCTCCTCCGCGGGAGAGAGCCTCTCCCGCTGTTCATCGAGCGTCTCGTAGGTACCACTCGGCCTTACCATCCCGCTCATACCCTCTCCTAACCCACGTCAAGCGACTTCCCCCGCACACGTTCCCCGGCTTCATCACCCCCACGACCGTGCCGGTAAGTATAGCGCTAACTCGGGAGCAGCGTTTTCGAAGCGGATAGCCCGGGCGGACGACCCGCTACCTATCTGAGGCGGGACTTGCCGTTGAGGGTGGCCTGGATGCGGCGGGCGTCTTCGTAGTCGCGGACGGCGTCCCAGAGCTTGCCCTCGGGGACGGTGGTGTGCCAGCGGTCGGCTCGGTAGCCGTAGCGGCGCTTGAGGGCCCGGACGGAGTCCTCGGTGTAGCGCAAAGCGTATACTAGCTTACGTAGCGCGTCGGCCCTACGAGGGAGAAGCTCGTGCTGGCTCTCGATCCACCAGGAGATCTCCGGTCGTGCCTCCTTCGAGCGGAGGATCAAAACCGCTTCCCACTCGACCCGTAGAGCATCCATCTGGAACGTGTTCGGCAGTACGCTCAATGGCCCGAGCGCAAACGAGTCATCCGCGTGGAACCCGAACGTGCCCTCGAAGAGGCTCTTGAGTCGCTCCTGCTTGAGGTTCTCGTAGCGAGACCGGAGAGCGAGGAGCTGCTCGTCGGAGTACGCCCTTAAGCCTTTAGCGGTCGGCCGCTTCGGGTCGAGCCCACCCCGGCATAGCACTTTGGCGAACGCGCTATAAGAGCGAAGGCTCTTCAACAGCCAGGCCAGGTACCCACCGATGCCGAGCGCGAGGCTGAGCACCATTATCGTGTAGAACATCTCTTGCGGCACGTAGACGCCTTGGCCCGCGATGTTGCGCGCCCCAAAGAGATTGTAGAGCAGCACCACGGCGGTACTTGCCGCGACGAAGGCCGTGAACGCCACTATGAGAAAAGCACCGAGTCGCCGCAGGGGCGGGAAGCAGGCGGAGGCCAGGCCTTCCCACGCTATCCGCTCCTCGGCTATCCCGAACGATGCCGTTTCTAACCTTGCCACGCTTCGCAGTATACCCGCAATCTTCGGAACCTGGTTGGGTGAGGAATTACGCGGTTGGATCTTCTCGGGTATTAGATATCGTCTTCGGGCTGTGCCTCCATTTCCCCATGACGAAGTCCTACGAAGCGAGACGGCGCCTGGACGGTTTTCTGGGCCACGCCTTCCTCGTCTTGTTCGTCCTCCTGCTGCTGTATCTATTCCTGCCGTTCGGGTCGCAGCGGGCGGTGCTCCTAGGGAGCGACGTGCGGGCAGACGAGGTCTCGCGCTCGGACACTGTTATGATCTTAAAGCCGGTGGTGGTCTGCTCGCCGCGCCGAGGGATACCCTGGTGAAGATACCAGGCGTCGGGCATTTCCTCACCAGAGAATCTCCCTCGCTTGCCAGCGACCCTCCGGACTATCTGGCGCACCGTCGAGGCTAACATGAATCCCTTCGAGGCAGTCCGGTTCGTGATCCGGCTCGTGCTTTCGGGGGGTGGTACGCACGCCGAAATACATCCCGGTTTCCCCCAGTATCTCGGGAGGATCTCCTACTGGGTCTCGAACGTCAATGCCGGGCAGCAAGTGGTAGAGGCTACGGTTGGGTAGTGGTAAAGATGATCCTTGAAGTCCCCGCCCTTATGGGAGGATCGCTTCTAAGCGGCCTGTTCGCGAGCGAGCTTGCTCTGCCTCTGGATAAGGCGGTCGAGCCAAGCGAGGGCCGGGTCGCCTTCGATGGCGCGTGCGGCGTTTACGTACCAGTTGAGGGCCTCGCGGTGGTTGCCGAGGCGACGGTTGAGCTCGCCGACGAGGTACGTCGTGACGGAGAGCTCGCGGCCCATAAGGCCCTCTGCTTCGAGGGCGCGCAGGAAGTAGCGGACGGCCCTAAGCTGGAAGGTGCTCTCGAAGGGACGCTCGCGTTCTTTGCGGCAGACCCAAGAGG
>JALZFK010000145.1 GCA_030861585.1 Actinomycetota bacterium
CTGGGACGTAGCGGCCGGGGTCCTGATACTAAGGGAAGCGGGCGGCGAGGCCACGGACTACCAGGGAGGTGAGCTCGACTTCGAGGACAAAGGATTGGTGGCGAGCAACGGGGTGTTGCACCCTTCGTTGGTAGGCGTCACGAGTGGGGGGCACGCTTAGAGCAGATCGAGGACCTAACAAATCGCTGCTATATCGCGCTCGAGTTCGTCCGTGATATTAAATGACGAACGTGAACCCCGACGTCGTCACCCTGACCGTGCCCGACTCGCTGGCCGGCGACGTGAATGCTGCCGAAGCCTTGTATGCAATAACCGATAGCAGGCAATCGGCGGAGCGGTTCGCCCTGGGCACGAAGATCTACCGCCGCTGTTTATGACTATGGTGCTAGCTACCCCACAGGGCCCTTATCAAATTTTGCTGCAACGACCGAAGAGCCCTAGCTCGAAAGTTCGGCGGCCATGAGCATGAGGCCGCCGTCCACGACGAACGATTGGCCGGTCGCGTAGGAGGACTTCTCGGAGGCGAGAAAGGCGACCCACGCGGAGATCTCGCGGGCGTGGCCGGGCCGCCCGAGCGGCAGATTCGGGCGTTCGATAGTCCGCGGGTCCACATCCTCTTGGTCGGTCATGGGGGTTGAGATCTCGCCGGGAGCGATGGCGTTGACGAGTATGCCGTGCGGGGCGAGCTCCATCGCCATGACCTTCGTCAGCAGGCCCAGACCCGCCTTCGAAGCGCCGTAGGCCGACGCGCCAATGCGGGGAATGTGCTCGTGTACAGAGGTAATGTTGATGATTCGGCCACCGTTGCCGGCATCTATCATCCTCCGTGCCGCCCTTTGGGAACAGAGAAACGCCCCGTCAAGGTTCGTGTCCAAAACCCTGCGCCACTCTTCGTAAGAGAGTTCCAGGAACTCGCCGGTTGGGTCGCCGGTCCCAGCGTTGTTGACGAGGACGTCCACACCGCCCATAGCATCAGCCAGCTTATCTATAACGTCTGCGGCCTGCGGCAGGTTGGGGTTGGTTAGGTCTAGCCGGCGTATCTCGCCTCGTCGCCCCACTTCCTCGATCGCCGCGAGCGTCTCCTTCGCTCCGGCCTCGTCCTCATGGTAGGTTACCCCAACGTCAAAACCCTTTTCTGCAAGCTCCTTGGCGGCTTCCTGTCCTATCCCCGAGTCGGAGGCCGTAACGATGGCGATAGGGCTCACGGTATCAGCTCCCAAACGGTTTCTGTGATTGCGCGCTTCACAAACGCTCCCCTAGCTTGGTTTGGATACTTTACGTGGACGGCTTACCCAGGTGGTCGCATAGCAAACGCAACCCGCGCGAGGTGTTGCACCCGGGACCACTAACGCGAAATGGAGCGAACCTGGATGGGAGCGCATGCTCCAACCACGCCACTAGGAATACGGGGCCATAATAGGCGACCATCTCTTATCCGAGAGCGTGGGAGGCCTCATGTCGAGTACCCTTTGGGTATCTTGCTGAAGAGTTTGGTGACTTCCTGATCGTCGATGTGGCTCAGCAAGAAATCGTCGGCCAACATGTGAGCGACCATCACATTTTGCTGGCCTTCCTCGTCGGCGCTCGCGTACTTAGGATTGCCCTCCGCCAGCCATCTCAAGTTCTCCAGCAGTCGATCCCGATCCATGCTACTCCCTCTTCCGGGTGCGCTGTTATCGTAGCATCCCCACTCGACACCGGGCTCTAGGATAAACAACCCGCTCGCCCGGTGTACGTGCGGTACGCATCGAAGACGATTCCACCTTGGCGTCGACCTTCGAGTGTAGCGGGGTAAGGTTGGGGGAACAGACGAATACGGATGGCGGGCAAGAACGGGCACACGCACGGACTACTGCGGGCGCGACCGGTAGCGGCAGCGACCGGGGCGGGGCCGGTCGGCTTGCAGCCGCTGGGACTCGCCCCGGGTGATGGAGGTTACCTGTACGTGCCGGCGACCAACCGAGCGGAGGAGCCCGTCCCGCTAGTGCTCCTACTGCACGGCGCGGGCGAGGACGCGCGCGACGGCTTGGCCTTGCTTCGGGGCCAAGCGGATGAGGCCGGGCTGATCCTGCTTGTGCCCAATTCCCGTGGGCCCACCTGGGACGTCGTCCTCGGACTCGGACGGTACGGCCCGGATGTTGCTACCATAGATCGCGCCCTAGAGCAGACGTTCTCTCGTTACCCGGTCGATCCGGCGCATCTCGCCGTCGGGGGCTACTCCGACGGGGCTTCCTACGCACTCTCGCTGGGGATCGCAAACGGGGACCTGTTCACGCACGTGCTCGCGTTCTCGCCGGGGTTCATGGCGCCGGCTGAGCGAAGAGGTGCTCCACGTATCTTCGTGTCGCACGGGACGCGCGACGGTTGGCTCCCGATCGACCGCTGCAGCCGCAGGCTGGTCCCCCAACTCCAGCGTGCTGGTTACGACGTGCGCTATCGGGAGTTCGAGGGTGGCCACGTGGTCCCGCCCCAGATAGGGCGCGAGGCCGTGGATTGGTTTGCTGCAGAGCAAGCCTAAGTGAGAAGGCCGAGCAGAAGATCAAAGAGGCCCTTAGGGGACCTTAGCACACCACGAGATGCTGACGAAGAGAGCAGGGACCTGGACCTGTGCTACGTCGCCGCTGGGAGGCTCGACGGCTGCTACGAGCAGGGCTTCTCGGCCTGGGACGTAGCGGCCGGGGTCCTGATACTAAGGGAAGCGGGCGGCGAGGCCACGGACTACCAG
>JALZFK010000162.1 GCA_030861585.1 Actinomycetota bacterium
CCCGTTTTGCGCAAGGCCGCCTTTTTCCACGACATCGGCAAGCCCCGCACGCTCGTCTACGAGCACCGCTGCACCTACTGCGGGGCGAAGAGCACGAGCAAGAACGCCGAGGAGGGGGATTGCCCGCGCTGCGGGGGACGGACGCTACCGAAGAAGGTCCACTTCTACGGCCACGAGAACGTCGGCGCTGCTATCGCCAGGAAGGCGACGAAGCGCCTCGCTTACCCGAAGGACGAGATCGACGCCATCGCCCACCTCGTCTCGAACCACATGCGCCCGATGGGCTACGCGGTGGGACGCGACCCGTGGAGCGACTCTGCCATAAGGCGCTTTATCCGGGACACGCACCTTTCACGCGGCGACAAAGAGATCGCCAACGTCGATCTCCTCCTCGAGCTCGCCCGGGCAGACATCACCGGCAGCGCCCCGAGGCGGCGGCGAATAGCGGAGGAGTCCTGGCGCAGCTTGAAGAGCCGCGTGGAAGGGGTGAGGGCTGAGGATGCCGTCGAGAGGCTCCAGAGCCCTCTGGACGGCATCCAGCTCATGCAGCATTTCGGTCGAGGGCCGGGGCGTTGGATCAAGCACATAAAAGACTACCTCGAGAACGAGGTCGTCGAGGGGCGCTTGGGCAAGGACGATACCGAAAAGGCGCGCGAGCTGGCCGAGGCCTACGTCCGCGAACACCGTCTCTTCGAGGAAGGATAACCCATGCAAAACTTTGACCCCCTCGTGCAAACGGACTGGCTCGCCGAGCACCTTAGCGACCCCGACCTCCGCGTGGTGGACATCCGCGGCTACGTGAAGAAAAAGGATCTGGGGAACGGCCGTCAGGAGGCCGAATACCTCGCTGCGCGCGAGGAGTACGACGAGGCCCACATACCCGGCGCTGTGTACGTGGACTGGACCCACGACATAACCGACCCCGACGATCCGGTCCCCGTGCAGGTCGCTCCATCCGGCCGCTTCGCCGCGCTCATAGGCTCTTTGGGGATCGGCGAGAACACCCGCGTGGTGGTCTACGATCACGCGGGTGGCCAGTTTGCCACCCGCCTCTGGTGGGCGCTTACCTACTACGGCCACGATCGCGTCTCCGTCCTCGACGGCGGCTGGAGGAAGTGGGTCGCCGAGGGCCGCCCGACTACGGCCGAAGTTCCCGCCATTAGGCCCGCCGCCTTCACCCCGCGTCCGCGGCCCGAGTGGCGCGCCGGCACCGAAGAAGTGCTCTCCACCAGCAAGAAGGGAGATGCCATCATCCTCGACGCCCGCGATAAAGGCCAATACACCGGCGAGGTTGCTCGAGGCCAGGGGCGCGGTGGCCGCGTTCCGGGTGCTAGACACCTCCACGCGGATGTTCTGATGGACCCAGAGAGCGGGACTTTCCGCCCCGATGAGGAGCTGGCCCAAAAGCTACGCGAGGCGGGGGTACCGGAGAATAAGAACGAACCCGTCGTCGCCTACTGCAACGGGGGCGTTGCGGCGACGGTCCCACTTTTCGTCCTCCACCGGCTTGGCTACAAGAACCTCGCCAACTATGACGGTTCCTGGAACGAGTGGGGTATAAGGGAGGACCTGCCTATAGAAAGATAGGTTGTCGACGGGCCGCGCGCCGCGCTGGGATGCCCTGACACCACGTTCTCTATCCCTGCTACCTCCAGCAAACCCAAAAGCCCACAGCCTCCGACCTGTGCTAGAGCTCGATCGATCTTCGAGGTGCCTAACCGGCAAAGTCTCGGCGTCTTCTAGTAGCCTCCGGTTAACCCGAGCATCGGGCAGGCGCTCGCGAAAATATCCGGTCATCCGTCGCCCTGCCCCCGCGAGGATGTTAAGGCGCTTTAAGAAAAATGGAGAAGAGCGGGATTTTGGCGTTGACAGAGAGGGTTATCGGTGGAAGAATTACCAGGTACCAGGTGCAGCGTAAATATCGTTTGAAGAGGGGGTAAATTGAAAAAGTTAATGATGTTAGCGGCGATGCTGGCGATGGTGGGGTCGGTAGCGGTCCCCGCCATAGCGCAGGTCGGGCAGGAGAACGAGCAGGAAACCGAGAGCGGGGACTTCTCGGTGGACTTCTCGATCGAGAACACCGGCGACTACGGTGGCCAGTGCACCCCGGTCTCTCAGTTCGGCGACAGCGGAAATTTCCAGAACGGGTCGGGGGCTCTCCAGAACGAAGGCGTCGCCGGCGACATCGAGCCTGGCGGTATCGAGGTCGGGTTTGGCGGCAGCATGAGCATGGACTGCGAGCGGACCATCCAGCAGTCCTCGGCGGCCAGCAGCAAGGCCGCTCCGGCCGCGGCTAAGGCCGCCCCACCGCCGCCTCCTAAAGCAGCTGCGCCTCCGCCTCCGCCGCCTCCTCCTAAGGTAGTTGCACCTCCGCCGCCTCCGGAGGAGGAGATGAAGCAGGAGGGGATGAAGAAGGAGGAGATGAAGAAGGAGGAGATGAAGAAGGAGGAGGAGAAGGAGCTGCCCAAGAGCGGTGGTAGCGGCGGTGCCTCGCTCCTGGCCCTGGGCGCCGGCGCCCTGCTCGTCGGTGGCGGTCTGCTGGCGCGCAGAATTATCCGGTAAAGCACAGCATCGAAGTAGGCTCTCTCTAACCTTAGAGAGGTGCTAGGAGGCGGGCCCTGCAAAGGAGCCCGCCTCCTTTCTTCGCGCGTTCTCTGCGCTCTGCTACACTCGGGCTTGGTGTCTTTGTGCGGCGGTTTTCGGTAAGTTGCAAAACCCGGGTGGCTCTTGCTGGGGCCCATAGGCCTCCCCAGGCCCCGTACGATGTTAAGATATTTTAAGAAAAGCGGAAAAAAAAGGCGTTGAGGTGTTGACAGTGAGAACCCTGGGTGGAAAAATATGGGTCGTTAAGGAAGCAAAAGAAGTCTCGACGTTAGGAGGAGGTAGGAATTGAAGAAGTTGGTTATGTTGGC
>JALZFK010000165.1 GCA_030861585.1 Actinomycetota bacterium
GACGCGACTCGGGGTGGACGTGGGAGGCACGTTCACCGACTTGGTGGCCCTCTCGGACGGAGATCTGGTCACGGCGAAGGTGCCCTCCACGCCGCAAGACCAGTCCGAGGGCGTGATGAACGCCATAGAATCCTCGGAGGTCGAGCCCGATGCCGTGACCGCTTTGGCCCACGGGATGACGGTGGCGACGAACGCCCTGTTGGAACGAAGGGGAGCCCGCACCGCACTCGTGACGACGGAAGGCTTTCGGGACGTACTGGAGATCGCACGCCAGGACCGCCCCTCCCTCTACGACCTGTCCCAGGACCGCCCTCCTCCCCTCGTCCCGCGCGAGCTGCGCTTTACGGTCAAAGAGCGGATGGGGCCGGAGGGTGAGATAACGGCGCTGGACGAGGAGAGCCTCGAAGAGGCCATCTCCGCCCTACGAGAGGCGGAGGTTGAGGCGGTCGCGGTGTGCTTCCTTTTCGCCTTTTTGCACCCCGAGCACGAGCAGCGGGTCGGGGAGGCGCTGCGGGAGGCATTGCCGGATGTGCACGTGTCGCTATCTAGCGAGGTGCTGCCGGAGTTTAGGGAGTACGAGCGGTTCTCTACCACCACCGCCGACGCCTATCTGGCTCCGAGACTGGCCGCTTACCTCAAGAACCTGGCCGGCGAGGTCGAGGAGGCCGGCGCACCGAGTCCGCTGGTGATGCAGTCCTCGGGCGGGGTGGTACGCATAAACGACGCTATATCGGACGCCGCGGGCTGCTTGCTCTCGGGACCGGCGGGCGGGGTCGTGGGAGCGGCGTTCATCGGCTCTTTGGGCGGCTACTGGGATCTGCTTACCTTCGACATGGGCGGGACGAGCACGGACGTGGCGCCCGTCATCGACGGCGAGGCGCAGACGACGACGGAGACGGAGATCGCGGGCGTCCCGATAAAGCTCCCGATGGTGGATGTGCACACGGTGAGCGCTGGCGGGGGCTCCATAGCCTGGGCGGACGCGGGGGGTGCCCTGCGCGTCGGCCCCCACTCCGCGGGCGCCGACCCCGGCCCCGCCGCCTACGACGCGGGCGGCGAAGACCCGACCGTCACCGATGCTAACCTGTTTTTGGGTTACCTCGCGGATCGGGCCACCTTGGGTGGTGAGGTGGTGCTCAAACGTGAGCTCTCGGAGCAGGCTCTGGAGGCTTTGGGCGAAGAGGTAAACCTGGAGGCAAAAGAAGTGGCATTGGGGGTGGTGCAAGTGGCGAACGCGGAGATGGTGCGGGCGCTGCGCGTGATCAGCGTCGAACGCGGCCTCGATCCCCGGGAGTTCGCCCTCCTGGCCTTTGGCGGGGCCGGCGGCATGCACGCCTGCGCTTTGGCCGAAGAGCTCGGCATGGAGACCGTGCTCGTTCCCCGCGCGGGCGGCGTATTGAGCGCCCTCGGGCTTGCCATCTCCGACCTCAGGCGCGACTACGTGCGCCCGTACCTCGTGGGCCTCGAAGAAGTGGACGAAGGGGAATTCGAGGAGAAGTTCGAAGACATGGAGAGCTCAGCCTCGGAAGACCTCGAAAACCCGGAGTACACCCGTCGGGCGGATCTGCGCTACAGGGGGCAGTCCTTTGAGCTCACGGTAGAAGCTGGCTCCCTCAAAGAAGTCCCCTTGGAGGATCTAGAAGAGCGCTTCCACGCCGCCCACGATCAGCGTTATGGATACCGGATGGATGACGAGTCGGTCGAGCTGGTGAACCTCAGGCTCATCGCCACCGTGCCGGTCAAGAAACCGGAGCCGGAGGAGCCGCCGGCGGAGGGCGAGGCGGAGCCCGAATACCGAGAGGTCAACTTCGACGGGGAGTGGCAGGAGGTGCCGGTGCTCAACCGCGAGCAGTTGGGCAAGGGATCCGAAGTCGTCGGACCGTCCATAGTGGAGCTCGCGGAATCTACCTGCGTCGTCCGCCCGGGCTGGCGAGGCTCGGTGGACGGGGTGGGCACCCTCGTGCTGGAGAGAAAATGAGCGAAGGAAGGCTGGACCCCGTAACCCTCTCGGTACTCGCAAGCGCGCTGGTGGGGATAGCGGAGGAGACGGGGGCGGTTTTGATCCGGGGGGCATACTCTTCGAACATCAAGGAGCGGCGCGACTGTTCGGCGGGGCTCTTCGACGAGCATGGGAGGATGGTCGCCCAGGCCGAGCACATCCCGGTCCACCTTGGAGCGATGCCCGAGGCGGTCGAGGCGGTTATGAAGAAGGACCCCAAGGCCGGCGACATCTTCGCCATCAACGACCCTTATTCGGGGGGTACACACCTACCGGATATAACGCTCGTCTCGCCGATCGCCCACGAGGGCGAGATCGTCGGCTACGCCGTCACGCGTGCCCACCATTCCGACGTGGGGGGCATGCGCCCCGGCTCGATGCCCAGCGATTCACGTGAGATCTACCAGGAGGGCATCGTCATCCCGCCGGTCCGCCTGGTGCGCAAGGGGGAATACGTCGAGGACGTGCTCGGCCTCCTCTTGGCCAACGTCCGCACCCCCGACTTGAGGCGAGGCGACCTTCGCGCTCAGATCGCCGCGAACAACATCGCCGAGCAGCGTATAAACGAACTCATCGAAAGCCGCGGAAAGGACACCGTGCTGACCGCCTTCGATGAAGTCATCTCCTATACTGAGAGACGTACCCGGGAGGCCATTCGCGAACTGCCCGATGGTGAGTACTCCGCCGAAGATCACATGGAAGGCGACGGGGTGACCGACGAAGACGTCAAGATCCAAGCCACCGTCACGATAGAGGACGACTCTATGACCATAGACTTTGGCGGCACCTCGGACGCCGTCGAAGGCAATGTGAACTGCCCCTTGCCGGTGACGCGCTCTGCGTGCTACTTCGCGCTGCGCGTGCTCTTGCCCGGCGACGTCCCCGCCAACGCCGGCACCTACGCGCCCCTGGAGATAAAGGCCCCGGAGGGCAGCCTGGTGAACGCTACTTCCCCCTCGGCCATCGTCGCCGGGAACGTCGAGACGAGCAACCGCATCGCCGACACCGTACTTGCGGCCTTCTTTGACTTCGCCCCCGACGTGCTCCCGGCGCAGGGGCAGGGGACGATGAACAACGTAACCATCGGGGGTGGGGGTTGGACCTACTACGAGACCGTCGGCGGTGGCCAGGGCGCAAGCGAAGATGGTCCCGGCCCCTCCGGTGTCCACGTCGGCATGACCAACACCCTCAATACCCCGATAGAGGCCTTCGAGATGGAATATCCCATGCGTGTCGAGCGCTACGAGCTACTCTACGAATCGGGAGGGACCGGCGAGCATCGGGGCGGCGACGGCGTGGTGCGCTCCGTGCGGGTGCTCGAGCCCGCGAGCCTCTCGCTCCTCACCGACCGTCGCCGTCACGCTCCCCAAGGGGCGAGCGGCGGGGACCCAGGAGCGGTGGGCGAGAACCTCTTAAACGACGAGGAGCTACCGCCGAAGGTGAGCCGCGAGCTCGGAGAGGGTGACGTGGTTACCGTCAAGACCCCCGGCGGCGGGGGATACGGGCGCAAGAGCTAGTCAGCCTAGACAACAGAGGTGGTAGGCGCCAAAACCACTGCCGGGACATCCTACCGCGAAGCTCGTGGCGTTGTAGCGCAGAGCGCGCGGGCTTCGCAAGCGAAAGCCGCGGTGCTAACCAGCTGAACTACTGACCGGCTAGATTAGCGATACACGCCGTTGTGGCCCAGGCTGAAGCGGCCGGGGTTGGGGAAGTAGGCCAAGCCATGCGGCTGGGTGCCGGTGTAGATCGTGCTCAGCAACTCCCCGCTGCTGGTGTCTAGGACGTAGATCGCGCCGTCGTAGCGTCCGGAGACCCACAGCTGCCGGCCATCGGGCGAGAGCTGGAACATGTCTGGGGTGCCGCCGGTGTACCACGTGTCGGTAACCTCGCGCGTCCCGAAGTCTATGACCGAGATGGTGCCTTCGAGGCGGTTGCTCACGTACAGCGACTTCGCGTCCCTGGAGACCTGCAGGCCGTGCGCCCCCAAGCCCGTAGATATAAAGTCGATCTCTTCCATCTTTTCGGGATCTATGATGTGCACCCCGTTGCTGCCCTGGTCGGCGACGTAGAAGACCGAACCGTCGGGGGATAGCTTGATGTCGATTGGCAGTGAGCCAACCTCGACGGAGTCGACCAGCTCCATCGTGTTCGTATCCACCTTCGAGACGACCCCGCTCCACTCGCTGCTGGCCAGGAAGTAGTCGCCGTCTTTGGAGAAGTCGAGGTGATCCACACCCGGCCAGGGGATGTAGACGCTCCCCAAGAGATCCCACGTCTTTCGGTCGCGGAACCCTATCCGCTGGAGGCGCTCGGCGACCACGATCGCCTTGCTCCCGTCGGGGGTGTAGTAAAGGTTGTAGGGGAAGGTGACCGCAACGCTATCCTTCGGTCGACCGCTCCGGGGGTCTATAACAGTAAAAGTGCTCGATTCCTCGTTGTTGACGAGCAGTTCGGTCATGTCCCACGAGGGGGTGATGTGGTAAGGGAGCTCCTCTACCTCGTAGGTATCCACGATATCGAAGGTCGCAGGATCGATAACGGTGATGGTACCGTCTATGACGTTCGGTACGTACACCCTTTCGGGCAGGTCGGCCAGCGATTCATTGACCTCTTTGGATGTCGCCGCGGCGTAAACGTTCTCCGCAGGTCTCTCAGAAGCGTCTTCTTCCTCTGTTCCTTCTTCCTCTTCTCCTGCTGGCTGCTCTTCTTGGGCGGGTTGCTCCTCTTCTACCAGCTCGGCAGACGGTTCATCAGCCGAAGGCAAGTACGTCTCCCAAAAGTGCTCGACAGGTGGCCTGATCCCGAAAGGCGAGAACACTCCGAAAAAGTAAGCGGCGAACATTACGGCAGCGAATATAGCCGTAAAGAGAACGGCCAGACGCTTCTTCTTCCTCTGTTCGTTCTTCCTCTTCTCCTGCCGGCTCACCTTCGGCGGCTTCATCTCTTGAATGGTCAATTCAAGAACCCCTCGTTCCTCTCGCCGTCGAATTACGTCCGGTGGCGTTCTCTATCATGCCTAGGTTCGGTACGTAGGGCGACGTTGCCCCTCCCAAGGAGGGGATTCTACCTCCGTTATCGATTCTGGGCTTGCTCTTACTCACCCGAACCGGCAGCTCACTCTCTCGTTTCTGGCGACAGGCTCTCCAACCGCTTCTCTCAAATCTTCCCCTCGCCAAGACTCCAACGGGTTTCCCTTAAGGCGCAGTATTCTCCCTTGACGGTCCCTCCGGCCTTGCAAGGGATAAGTCTCGCCTTAACAGAGGCATAGCTTATCCCAATCTTGCCTCAGTGGCTACCCCGAAGAAGCGCACCAGACCATATCCTGTGAACCCTAGTCGAAGGCCCACAAGAACGTGTGGTCTGGGCCCGTGGGGGTAATTTGCCGCAGTTCGTTGTATCAGGGTTCACCTCACCCGCTTCGGGACGAATCCTTATGTGCGCGGGGGCTCATATAGCTGGATATCGTTGCCCTCGGTGTCCTTGAAGGTCGCGACCCGAAAGTACAAAACGTCCCGAACTCAGCTTCAGTGCCCTGCTAGCTGACGATGGCGCCCTTAGGTTCGACCTGACAAAGGGCTAGAGAAGAGTTAGTAGTTCTCCATCCGAACAAGACACGGCTCCTCAGTAGCGCTTCATGGCAACCTCAGCCTTCTCCACCACGATGAGTCTGGAGGGTGTCGGACGGAAAGGTGGGTTCGGCGATTAGATTCAGCTTGGCCCTAGCTGCTTGGCGGCTCGTAGAGCTGGAGGTCATTGCCTTCACTATCGGTAAATGTTACTACACGCCCCCAGTCGTGTTCGGAGATCCCTGCGGGAAATTCGACCCCTTTACCCTTTAGGTCCTCGATGGTCGCCTCAAGCCCTGCATCCGGTTGAAAGGTTATAACCGGGCCGCCACTAGACTGCGCACCCTCAGGCTCCCTGCCGTTGAGACCGATGTTGAGACCGCTGGCATCTACCTCCGCCCACGGTCCATCCCTTTTGATGAGGGAGAAGCCTAAGGTATTCTGGTAGAAATCGAGGGCCCGCTCTACATCTTCGACGGGCACCCATACATTTGCTACTCCCTTGATCATATCTGTCTTTCCTTTCTTAGGGCTTTTCGTATCGTCAGAATATATAGCTCTAAATGCCCACAAAAACAGTAAGAAAAACAACTGAGAATCAATCTTGTGACCTCTTCGACCATGGTGGGATGATTATTGACGAGGACCTATCGCTGATAGGTATGCAGAGTCGGCTCAAGATTCATCCACAACATCAGATTAATGAGGCACATCTTCAGTATCGTCGGGAGCATTACCAGGGTACTGATTAACCGAAACCTTACCCCTTGGCGAAAGGTTACTAACACGTTGTCCGGGTCAGTAACCGGTAACTTCGATAACCACGATAACCTTTACGGGTATTCGCCAAGATCCGGAGAAGCTAGTCGAGGACCGCGGGCAACGAACTTGGGGCCCCACGACAGCCTCCCACGCTGGAAAGTTACCGAGGTTATCGAAGTTACCGGTAACCTACGCGGGGAGGGAACATTTATCTCTACCCATCAGAGATACGCTTCACCCCTCCCCTAGTGTAAGAACATGTTCGATATCCTGGACCGGCATCCAGATGTTCGCAACTCCTTTGATCATGCCCCATCACTCCTTGTCTCGCGTGTTCTACGGCGTTTTTCGCAACCGGGCTCTTTACCGGACAGGGGAACGGCGAATCAGCCGAATAGCTCCCTGAAACGTTCGATCACCTTCTCCTCAACCTCGAAGAGCGGTACCCCTACGCCGAGCTCACGCGCGAGGCTCGTTACCCCGTACTCCTTGATACCACAGGGTGTTATCCGGTCGAACCAAGAGAGATCGGTCGTTACGTTGAGGGCGAAGCCGTGGGAGGTGATGCGCCCGGAGGTGAACTTCACCCCGATGGCGGCGATCTTGTTCCCCCCCACCCACA
>JALZFK010000166.1 GCA_030861585.1 Actinomycetota bacterium
AGATGTACCTGACGCAGCCGACGTTAACGGCGCGGATAAAGGCCCTGGAGGACGAGCTCGGGGACCAGCTCTTCGTCAGGACGAGCCGGGGTATGCGCCTTACGGAGGCGGGCAAGGAGTTCGTGCCTTACGCGGAGCGGTGCTTGGCTAGCGTCGACGAGGGGAAACAGCGATTGCGCGAGCTTAGGGACGCGTCGGGCGGGCGGCTCTCTTTGGGGACGTCACCGGGCGTAGGCACGTACGCCCTGCCAGCGATCCTGGAACGCTTCAGGGCGGCTCACCCGCGGGTCTCGGTCTCGGTCAGGAGTGGGCACTCGGAGGACGTTCTGGAGATGGTCCTGAAGGAAGAGGTGCACGTCGGTCTCGCGCGGGCGGTGAGCCACCCGGAGGTGGAGAGCATGCAGCTCTATGAGGACGAGCTCGTCTTGGTGGTGGATCCGCAGCACCGCTTCACAGAGAAGGGGTCGGCGGAGCTGGCGGAGGTAGGGCGCGAGCAGCTCATCCTCTTCGACTACGCGTCGAGTTACTACGAGTTGACGCAATCGCTGTTCAAGAACGCGGGTATCCGGGAGTTTCAAGCGATAGAGCTCGACAACATTGAGGCGGCTAAGAGGATGGTCGAGCACCGGCTGGGAGTGGCGTTTTTGCCCAGAACGGCCGTGGTGCGGTCGGTGGCGGCGGGGCACCTTTGTTTGATAGAGGTCGAGGACAGCCCGGAGATACAGCGCCCGATAGTCGCCATCAGGCGGCGAGACGTGCCGCTTACCGGGACCGTGCAGGCCTTCCTGGAGGTGGCGGGCAAGATGGGCGAGACCCCGAACCGGGCCCAGCTCTCCCCGGCTTTAGCCGCCGAGTTCGAGAACCTCCAGCTCATAGACCTGTTCACTTGAAAGAAGGCCGGGCGTAAGACCCTGATACTCTTTCTATATTAGAACCTTGGGTCTCTAAGGAAGCTCGTTTTATGTTCGCGCTTATCGAGTCCGGCCAACGCTTCCGACTCATCGGGCGCTAGCTGGTTGATTTAGCTACTTCCTTCTCGGCAGGGGTATACTACTCGATTTTCTGCTCGATAGCGTCCCGATACCCGGCTTTGACCTTTGCCGCTATCGAAGCCTTGGAGGAATCGCCAGCGTTCGTCAGTTCAGGAGGTAAGTCGGCGCGGATAACCGAAGCTGCATCGATTTTCTCGTACTTTTGCGGCTTTTATTGCCCATCGCAAGCGAATTGCACCGTATTTACGGAAGATCCAGTAGTAAAGCGTATACTCCCAGGCAGGGCTTGTTCACGGGAACGATATTCGAGGTGAGAAGCGTGGAGCGCAAGACGATCATCGTACTGGAGGGCGACCAGACGGGGCAAGAACTGCTCGAAGAGTCACTGCGGGTCCTAGACCCTTCGGTGACCGGGCTAAACATCGAGTTCAAAAGGTACGACCTCTCGCTGGAGAACCGGCGGGCGACGCAGAACGAAGTCGTGCACGAGGCGGCGGCGACGATGAAGGAGGCGGGGTACGGGCTCAAGGCAGCGACCATCACACCCGAGGATCCGGACGACGTGGGTTCCCCGAATGCGATCCTGCGCAGGGGGATCGCCGGGACGGTGATCTTGAGGACGGGGCGGCGCATCCCGGGAGTGAATCCGCTGCCGGGTATACACGCCCCCATCTCCGTCGTACGAATGGCCGTCGACGACGCGTACGGGGCCAAGGAGTGGCGCGAGGGCGAAGGGATAGAGGAGGTCGCTTATCGGACCGAGAAGATATCGCGGAGGGTATGCCGGGGCGTCGCCGAGTTCGCCTTTATCCAGGCCCGAAAGATGCGGGCGGAGGTATTCGGCGGGCCGAAGTACACGGTCTCCCCCGTCTACGAGGGCATGCTTAAAGAAGAGATGGATCGGGCGGCGGCGAAGAACAAAGACATCCGCTACAACCCCCAGTTGATCGACGCGACCTACGCCTTGCTTCTGACCGCTCACGGAGAGGCGATGGTCATCCCGACTCTAAACCGCGATGGTGACCTAATGTCCGATATGGTGCTCCAGATGTTCGGCTCCATAGCTGGCGCCGAGTCGCTCCTGATCCAGCTAGACGAGGGATTTAACCCGTGCACGGTAATGGCCGAGGCTCCGCACGGCACCGCGCCGAGCCTCTCCGGAAAGAACATCGCGAACCCGATGGCGATGATCCTCGCGGGCGCGGCGCTGCTCACCTTCTTCCACGAAGAGGAGGCAGATCAGGCCTCGCGCGCGATCTACGAGGCCACGTTCGAATCGGTGTTCGAGGGAAACCGGACGTTGGACCTTGGGGGTCACACCGGAACCACCGAATTCACCGATGAGGTGATCCGGCACGTCAAGACGAAGCTGGAGGTGTGGAGCGCGCTTGCTTAGGTCAGGAAGCGAAGAGAAGGTCCACCCGACAACGCTAAAAACCGCGGGTTTCGCCGCCATCGCAGGCCTCCGCTCGATGGCAGCCCCGGCCCTTCTAGGCCGGGCCGTGCGGCGTGGGGACGTCGAAGGGGTGCCGGGCACCCCGTTCGCGGTTCTGGGCTCCTCGAAAGTTTCAAACGCGCTGCAACTGCTGATGATCGGGGAGATGGTCGCCGACAAGACGCCCTTTATCCCGAGCCGCACCTCCGCCCCCGCCCTCCTCGGGCGTGGTCTCTCGGGCGCTCTCGTCGGGGCCGCTCTGTTCGCCTCCGGGCAGCGGAACGCAATTTCCGGCGCCGGGGTCGGCGCCCTCTGCGCCCTCGTCGCGGCTTATACCGGCGAGCAGCTCCGGATGCAGGGAACGCAGAAGCTCGGGGTGCCGGACCAAATCCTCGCCTTGTTGGAAGATGGCGTCGTCCTCTTCGGCGGCACACGCCTGCTGCGCAGCCTCCGATAGCAGTCTGACACGGGCTTGAGCTGCTGGTTCGCGATCAGATGAAGTAGAAGTGGCTAAGGCTGCAAGATGATCGTCCATCTAGAAGACAATAGCCAAAGAGGAAGAAGGCACAGAAATAATCCGACTGGCTGGCTTGTGATGACGCCTCGCCAAATCGGCCTGCTACTTCTTTTGTCGGCTCTCTGGGGCAATGTGTTCCTACTGGTCAAGTTTGCACTGAACGACTTTTCGGCGGTGGAGGTCACCTTCTTCCAGGCGGCAATAGGTGCGCTTGGGCTCTTCGTTACCGTGGGCGCCGAAGGAGGAGAGGCGCGTGCTGCACTCGGTGACATCCTACGCCGGCCCGGGTAAGCGCTCTTGCTCGGGGCAGTGGCGAGCACTGAGCCGTTCAGGCTGATCGCGATCGGCGAGCTGACCGTGCCCTCGGAACTTGCGGGGGGTGCTGGCATCGACGGCGCCGATGTTAACCACGGAGAACTCTTCCGGACACTCCGGCCAACACCTCCGGCGGAAGAGACCTAAAACCCGAACCGGCGCAGGATGCTCCGCACCGAGCCTAGGTAACCGGCGCCGAAGAAGTAGACGTGTGCCAGGAGCGGGTAGAGGTTGTAGAGGTCGCGGCGCGTCTCGAAGAAGCCAGCCCTTATGCCCCGGATCTCCCCGTAGCGTTCGAAGAAGGGCTCACCGAAGGAGTTGAAGAGGCTGATGAAGGCCAACTCTACCTCGGGGTCGGCGTAATAGATCGCTGGGTCTAGAAAGGCGGTGATCCTCTCCCCCTTCGCCAGCACGTTACCGCTCCACACGTCGCCGTGTACGAGCGATGGCCCCTCCGGCTCCTCGATGAGTTCGTCGAGCTTCCCGCCCAACCGTTCTATCTTCCTCATATCCTCCACCGGCAACCGGCCCGCCCCGTGGGCAACGCGTGCCAGATAGAGCAGGCGTCGATCTCGAAAGAACTCGATCCAGCTCTCTGCTGGTGTGTTCGGCTGGTCGAGGCTTCCTATGAGGGTATCTCGCTCGTGGCCGTAAGCTTCGCTCGTGATATCGTGCAGCGCGGCTAAGAGTTCGGCAGCATGACGTTGGGCCCCGTTTGAGAAGCGGCTGTTCCCCTCGACGAACTGCATGAGCAAGAGCGTCTCCGAACCGTGAAAGACCTCGGGCACGGGGAGGTTACTCCTTTCGCGCAGGTAGTGAAGCATGTACGCCTCGCGTTCCAGGTGCGACTGGGCCCTCCGATCTACCTTCGCCACGAGTGTGGTGCCGTCTGCGAGCTCAACCTTGTATACCTCGCCGATGCAGCCCCCACCTATCGGCTGGGCACCAAGGAGGTGCTCTCCTAGAGTCGCCTCGATTTCTTCGGCGATGATCTTCTCAAACACGGCGGTGGCGCCGCTTGCAGATAACCCTCAGGAGACCTCGGGACGTCTCTTCCGCGAGGTGCACGACGCGATCGAAGCCCTCGGCACTCCCGCAGCAGCAGAGAGCCCCGACCGACCGCAAATCCTCCTCGTCTATGATCAGCACGTAGTCGAACCTCTCGCAATCCTCGGATCTGATCCAGCGAGCCCGCCGAGAGCCGAGACTCGACCTCGCGCTCTTTTCGCGGATCGAGCGTCTCTCCAACACAGTAGGAACACTAGCACGAAAGATGTTTCTTGTATGATTGCCCCGTGATCGTAGACAGCGCTCTTTACGTCAACGGCCACCGGGCCGCGGAATCCCATTCCCTGCAGGAGACCTACGAGGCCTGCCGCGAACGACGCGGAGTGGCCTGGATCGGCCTCTAGAAGCCTAGCCAAGAAGAGTTCGACTCGGTCGCTGGTGAGTTCGGGCTGCACCCGCTCGCCGTCGAGGACGCCATCAAAGCCCACCAGAGGCCCAAGATCGAGCGCTACGGCGAGACGCTCTTCGTGGTGCTCAGGCCCGCCCGCTACGTGGACGAGTCGGAAACCGTGGAGTTCGGCGAGATACACGTTTTCGCAGGGAAAACTTCGTCATCACGGTGCGCCACGGCGAAGCACCGGCTTTGAAAGAGGTGCGCCAGCGGCTCGAGGGCGACCCCGAGCTTCTGCGCCGGGGCCCGGAGGCGATCTTGCACGCGATCATGGACCGGGTAGTGGACGATTACGAGCCGGTTGTAGAGGGCCTGGAGAACGACATAGACGAGATAGAGGCCGAGGTTTTCGGCGGCAACCCCAATGTCTCGCGCAGGACATATCAACTCTCGCGTGCGGTGATCGAGTTTCAGAGAGCCACGAGGCCGCTGGCCGGGATCCTGGAGCGTCTCCTGAGCGGCGAAGAGGGGCGCGATACGGATCCCGAGGTGCGAAGGTACCTGCGCGAGGTGCAGGATCATGCCCTAGGGGTCTAGAATGGGTCGATGTCTTCCGCGAGTTGCTCTCGAACATCTTGAGCGTGAATCTGACCGTGGTGAGCCTGGCTCAAAACGAAGAGGTCAAGAACCTTACGGAGGCGAACATCGACCAAAACGAGGAAGTAAAGAAGATCAGCGCCTGGGCGACGATCCTTTTCGCTCCCACGCTTGTAGGTACGGTCTACGGCATGAACTTCGATAACATGCCGGAGCTGCCCTGAATTTTCGGGTACCCGTTCGCCCTATTGCTCATGGCGATGATCTCCCTAACACTCTACCTGGTCTTCAAACGCCGCGGCTGGCTCTAGAAGACCGTACACGTTACGTGTCTACGCTATCACTAATTTTTCGTGCCGAGGCGACACGCGAATCTCGATCCCAAGTTAGAGCTGCGAGTGTAGGCCTTCGCCGTGTGGTTTTGCTCCCGCTAGAGCCAGCCTTTCTGTTCGGCAAGCCGCGCGGCCTCTACGCGGTTGCGGGCTTCTAGCTTCTTGATCGCGGTGGAGAGGTAGTTGCGTACGGTGCCTTCGGAGAGGTACAGTTTTCGGGCTACATCCTCTATGGTCGCCCCGTTCGCCGAAGCCTCCAACACCTGGCGCTCGCGTTCCGTGAGCGGGTTTGCACCATCGCTCAAAGCCACCGCCGCAAGGCCGGGGTCCACCACCCGCTCGCCGTTCATCGCCTGACGGATGGCCGTGGCAAGCTCGGAGGCCGGGGCGTCTTTGAGCAAGAAGCCGACCGCGCCGCTCTCCAAGGCGCGCCTGAGGTAACCGGCACGTCCGAAGGTGGTCAGGATGATCACGCGGCACGAAGGGAGGCTCTCAGAGAGCGCCGCGGCCGCGCTCAGCCCGTCCCCGCCCGGCATCTCGATGTCCAGGAGCGCCGCGTCCGGCAAGGCGTCCAGAGCGGCTGGGACCACCTCATCCCCGCGCGATGCCTCGGCGACGATCTCGATGTCCTCCTCCAGGGTAAGCAGGGCCGCCAGGGCGCCGCGTACCATCGCCTGATCCTCAGCCAAGAGCACGCGAACCGTCATCTTCACCTGTCCTCGCGCATGCCGCCCGTGCTCGATGCCGGGGCGGCGGTAGAGGACGTACCATCCCGGAGCGGCAGGCTAACGCGCAAACGAAACCCGCTCTCTGGCGGTGATCCCGCCTCGAGGTCGCCGCCGCTCGCGGCGACGCGCTCCGCTAGGCCAGAGAGACCACTGCCGTTGGAGGGGGGCGCGTCGCGTTCTGCTGAGGAGCCGAGCCCATCATCGCTTATCTCGGCGCGGACCTCCTCGCCGTCCCGCGTCACCCGGATCTCGCAGCTCCGGGCGCGGCTGTGGCGGATGACGTTCGTTACCCCCTCGCGTACCGCCCAGGCTAGAACGGCGTCCGTCGCGTTCGGCAGCACGCCGACTTTGCTTTCGATCCGGCAGGTGATGCCGGCCGCTTCGAGCATCTCGCGAGCGTCCTCAAGCTCTCCATCGAGCGTGGGTTGCCGGTAGCCGGCGACCGCTTCGCGCACCTCGCGCAGAGCCCTTCGCGCCACGCCTTCGATGTCGCGGACCTCCGTCGCGGCCTTCTCCGGGGCGGTGGGCAGCAGGCGCCCGGCGAGCTCGCTCTTGAGCGTGATCAGGGACAGGCTGTGGCCGAGCAGGTCGTGGAGGTCGCGCGCGAAGCGCAGGCGTTCTTCGGCCACGGCGAGGCGCGCGAGCTCCTCTCGCGCCGTCCGCAGCTCGCGGACCGTCACCACGAGTCGGCTCACGCCAATCATGCCAATCCCGATCAACGGAAAGGGGACGATGTCGCCCCAACTAGTCACGGCCGCATCCCATCCCGTCCGGACCACGTAAATCCCGCTCGTTACGAACGTGACGGCGGCAATCGCCCATGCCGCGTGGCGCGTCGGCAGCGTCACCGCGGCGGCGACCACGACGTACATGAAACGGTAAGGAACGCCGCTGCCATATACGAGTTCGACGTACAGCGCGAGGGCCGCGAGAGTCAAGAGGAGTCCGACCCGACCCCGGAATTCCCGGGCCGTTAAGTCGGCGTTGGGGAACGGGTAGCGCAGCATGAGCCAGAGGAAAACCGCGATAAAGGCCGCATTCGAGGCCAGGAACGCGAGAAGCTGGAGCGTGGAGAGATCGCTCCGTACCACCTGAACCACGAAGCCCACGGGGAACAGCAGCCACACCGCCGTAAACAGCAACCACGCGAAGGGGAGCGGCTTGCGGCGCGATGCATCGGCGCCCCCCACAGATGCGCTACTAGCGGGGGGCATTGATGGTTCGTTGCTCGTTTGCGCCATCGTGGTCGGTTCCTGCTCCTCTGGCGTCTTCTCCATGCGCTCGAAATCTCCCTTTACGAGGCTTCGATAGCGTCTACGCCGCCAAGAGCGTGGACGTATGATCCAATAATTCTAACTCCCATCAGAGGTCGGCAACCGCCGGGATGACCTCGCGGCCGATAACTTCCAGCGGCGTGATCCGGGCTACGTTCGGGACGACGCCGATCACGGTCTGGATGCCCATGTCGGCGAGCCAGCGCAGGCGCCCGATCAGCTCGTCCGTCTTGGAACCATCTTCACCAACGTCGAAGGCGAACGCGCAGGTCTTCTCGATGGAGTCGTATGCCCGACCCTCGGCCTCGCAATGCCGACGCAGGACGTCGAGCTTCTTCGGAATCTGCGGGCCGGGACGCAAGCTGCAGGCGTCGGCGTAGCGCGCAACTAGGCGCAGGGTCTTCCGCTCGCCTTCGCCTGCGATCATGATCGGCGGATGAGGCCGGGTTAGGCTCTGGGGGAGGTTGAGCGGACGCCCGAGCCGGTAGTACGTTCCCTCGAAGGGACGCTCGTCGCCGCGCTCACCGCTCCACATCCGCAGGCAGATCTGGACCGTCTCCTCCAGCATCTCGAAGCGCTCTCCCAGAGGAGGGAAAGGAATCCCAAGGGCGCGTGCCTCCCCTTCGTAATGGCCGGCCCCGATGCCGAGCCAGGGCCGACCGCCGGAGAGCACATCCAGGGTGGTTACCATCTTGGCGAGTACACCCGGATATCTGAATTGCGTCCCCGTCACCATGGCCGTGAGCTGGATCCTGCGGGTATTGGCGGCCAGAAACGCCTGGGTTGCGTAGCACTCGAGCTCATCGGCCTCCGGACCCCCATAATGGGGTGCTGCCAGAGGTGGTCCGCCACGCCGATGAGGTCGAATCCTGCCTCCTCGGTGGTCCGCGCAATCTCGGCCAGCGTTGGGCCGAGGCGGATCGCTCCTCCGGGCCAGCCAAAGTTGTTGATCTGGAGCCCGAGTTTCATGAAACGATGCCTCCGTTTCTTGCCATTGTCATCCCCTTCGCAGTAAGGATTCTGCTACGTCACGTCTCGCCTTTGCAGCGCGAAGCCGGCTATCAAGACGAAGGCGATGGCGTAGGCTACGAGCACCAGCGCCGCCTGGCTCCCGTCTACGAGGGTGTTCAGTCCCGGCGTGGTGATTTCTTCGCCTCTGCCCAGCGCCGAGACGAGAGACCCCGCGTTCACCTCGGGCAGTCCCTTTTGTAGTTCATCGGCGAAGTCCAGCAGTGGCGCGGCGACGTTCACGATCAGATTCTCTATCCCCATGATCCACACGACCCCCAGGCCGATGGGTAACGCCGTACCCCGGAAGACGAACGCGAGCATCACGCCGAACAGGCACCACGTCATGAGGATGAGCCAGCCAGAGGCGAGGCCTACGGTGAGATCTGCCAGGGACGGCCATTCTCTAGCCTCCGATTGGCTGAGGGCGATCGCGGAGCTAGAGAGGGCGCCCAACGCGAAGGTGGCAAGAACGATCGCGAGCACCACGACGCCGAGCGCAATCAGCTTGCCAGCGTACACGCTGAGGCGCCCGGGACGCTGGGCCAGCGCGGTCTTGAGCGTTCCCCAACCGTACTCGCTGCCCACCGAGAGAGCACCCAAAGTCAGGACGATGGCGCCCCCGAACACGGGGAAACCCCCTATCGAGTTGAGGATCAGGTCTTCCGGCAGCCTGTTCGTCAGGATCCGCTCCGCTACCCCCTCGTTCTCGGCCCTCAGGTAGCTCGTGTAGGGTACAAGGTAGCTGAATACCTGATTGAGCACCAGCGGGATGGTGATGAGTATCCACGTGGCAGGTCGCTTGTACAGCTTCAACATCTCCGCCGAGAAACTAGCCAGCATTGCCCTCTCCCTTCTGGTTCGTCATCTCCAGGAAAACTTCTTCGAGCGTGCGCTCCATTGGGCGCAGCTCGGTCACCTCCACGTTCGCGCCCACCAGCTCGCGGTTGATCCGCCCGGCGGTCGCGGGGTCCGCGTCCAGCCGGAGCGTGCCGTCAATCGTTTGCACGCGCCCCGCGCCGAGCAGTCGCTCGACACGCTCTCGAGCGCGGTCCAGCGGCCTCGCGGCCACCAGGAGTGCCGCGCCGCCACGCAGCTCCTCGACGGTGCTTTCGGCGATCAGCCTGCCTTTCGAGATAACGCCGACGCGGTCGCAGATCTGCTCGACCTCGCCGAGCAGGTGGCTGGAGAGGAGCACCGTGCGCTCGCCGGAGCCCAAGGAGCGGATGAGGTCGCGCATATCCGCCATCCCGGCGGGGTCCAGCCCATTGGTCGGCTCGTCCAGGATCAAAAGCTCCGGGTCCTTGAGGAGCGTCGCGGCCACCCCGAGGCGCTGCTTCATCCCCAACGAGTACGTCGCAAATTTATCGCGCGCCCGGTCCTTCAGGTCGACCTGCTCGAGCGCGGCCTCGATCCGCTCCTTCGGGACACCCGCGTAGCGCGCGATCACTCGCAGGTTATCCCTGCCAGACAGGAAGGGGTAGAACGCGGGCGACTCGACGAGTGCCCCGACGCGCGACAGGCTCTTCGGATCCCCCGGCGGACGGCCTAGCACGCTCGCTGTGCCGGAGGTGGGACGGATGAGCCCGAGCAACATCCGCAGGGTCGTCGTCTTGCCCGCGCCGTTTGGTCCCAGGAAGCCGTACACCTCGCCCCTGCGTACCGCGAGGTTGGCGCAGTCCACAGCCATGATGTGCGGGCCGTACCTCTTGGTGAGGTCCCTAGTCTCGACCAAAGTGCCTCCTCTGTCCATCACGTTCCTCCTTGTCTCCGCAAGCGGGCAGGTCTCTGTTTGATCAACACTGCTCATCTCCTCACCCCTCCTCAGGCAACAACTGCGCCGCCTTGCGCTGGCCGAACCGCGTCCTGCCCCAGGGCTTGTAGACGGAGAGCGTGGTCGCCATAATCAACAGGAGCAGTGCGACGCTCACGGCAACGACGATCTGGAACCTCAGCGTGCCGACGTCCGCGCTCGTCAAGGCGTCCTCCGGAATTCCGGATACCCGGATGGCCGCCTCTTGCAGCCGTTGGTTGAGGACGAGGATCCCACCTACTGTCAGCGCCACGGTCAGGACGAACTTGACCAGAATCCAGTAATGGCGAAGCAAGCCCCAGGGCGTACCGGTGGAGAGCAAGACCCCGGTGACCAGCGCGCCGATACTCACCGGGACTATAAAGATGCGGCCGAAAAGCCCTACGGCGACGTAAGCTGTCCGCAGCACCTCGGGGTCGCGGGTGTACAGGCCGGCGAGGCCAAGCGCGAGCAAGCCGGCTTCGATCCCGATCCAGCCGACCGAGATGACCACGTGGACGGTGAGCACCAACTTGCGGAGGCGTCGCGGCATCCAGGTCATACCAATTCTCCGGTTGCCGTTGCTTCGAGCCCCTCGATGCGTGGCGTTTGTGTGCGAGCTGCTCATGATCTGTCGGCAATGGGGTTTAGGTGAAGGCTGGTCAGCAGCCAGCGCTCCTGCTGCTTCACCAAGACCAGCGTCGTGCTAAATTGGCCCCGAACGTCGTGGTCCTGATACTTCCCTTTTTGTATTTGGCGACCCGTCACGACCGCCGCATCTCCGTATACACGTACCTTCACGTCGTCCCAGTCGAAGGACTCGTACCTCAGACCACCAGACTCGTACCGCTGAAGCCAGCCTTCCTTTGTCAGCATGAAGCCGCGCGGCCCCACACCGACAAAGTCATCAGCTAGCGTGCGCTCAAGCAAGGCGGTGTCGCCACGCAGCTCGGCGTCGGCCCAACGCTCCAAAAGTTTCTTCAAGTGCTTCTCTATACGATCGCGCCCCCAATCCACTCCCGTTCCTCCGCTGTCTCTCTTAACATCACCCATCTCTACCTCCCGGTTTTCTCTCCTTCGTGATTTTCGTATCCAGGATGGTAGTTGTGTGTTGGAGCGTTGGGTAGTGAAGATCCTCGTAAATTCGACGTGACGAATGTCATGGATGGCGTAAGTGCAGGAAGGGCCGAACCTCGGTGCTGCCTTGGACAGAGGTCCGAGATCGCTCGATGATTCTCCTCCAGATGGAGCTAACGCTGACGTGGAGGGGTCACAAGAGGCTTACCCGCCGATCTCGAGGCTAACCCTTGAGATGCCACCGGTGATGAAAACGGTAGCGAGAAGCGCGGCGTAGGCACAAAGTACCGGGTGTGTGGTACGACTTTCTCGGGAACGATTACCGATCCAGTAGCGTGTAGGCTAAGCTGGTTGCGCTCGCGTACACGAGGTGGTGAAAGGTGTCAATGGCGACCTCCTCGGCTCCCCATTCCCAGAGCGGCGGCGCGACACCCAAAGCCGGCAGCATGATCTGCTCGCTGCCCCACACCGCCCCGAAGTGGGCAGCCGCAGCTTGCACTCCCCTAAGACCTGCAGCTCCGAGCAAACCCCTAGCCACCCCCCACGATGTTCCGTATCCCCAGTGAACCAGGGTAGAAAAGCGTGCTTCCTCCTTTTCGCCCTTGGGCTCGACTCCGAGGACCTTAGCCGCAGCGTCCGCCGGAGCCGAGCTCGCTGGACGTCTACGCAGCCTCATCTCGATCGTGCTCGAGAGCGTCATTGCGGCGGTACCCGCAGCTCCGGCGAAGAGCCCCTTGCCTACTGCTGCCGCCACGTCTCCGAGCTTCATCGCGATCTCCTTAATGCTCAAGATCCCTACTTCACCGTACCTTACTATAGTTCTGTTCCTGATAGGATGCACCGGTCTAGCCGTTGCAGCTAAATCTGGGCGACACATCCATATTGGTTACCGGTCAAGGAAATCCCGTCCTCCACTTCAGGGTTGTTCCCTACCACTAATAGTAAAGTGTTGTCTACTATCAGAGTAGACCAGAACGGAGAGAGCATCTATGAGTAGTGAAGCCAGCGAGGAGCATGACCGGCGTGAACAGGACGAGGCTAAAAAACCTAACGTAGATGGGCCTCCAGACGTGTCCGCAAGAGGCGAGGTAGTACCGCTCGAGGCGCTTCGCCGAAATGACCTCGAGCGCGGCGGTGGAAAAGGCACCAACCTAGGCGAGCTGCTCGCGGCGGGGATGCTCGTACCTCCCGGCTTCTGCGTGACCACCGCAGCGTACCGAAACACCCTCGCGGCGGCCGGTCTTGACGTAGCGATCGACGAAGCCCTACGAAACGCGCGGGCCGAGGACCCTACCTCTTACGAGGCGGCGTCGACCCATATCACCGCTCTCTTCGAAAACTTGCCGCTGCCCAATGGGTTGGCCGAGGCGATCCTAACCGCTTACCGGGCGCTTGGCGCGCCACCGGTGGCAGTCCGCTCCAGCGCAACCACAGAGGACCTGCCCGGTGCCAGCTTCGCCGGCCAGCAAGTGACCTCGCTGAACGTCCGCGGCGAGGACGAACTGCTCGACGCGACGCGCCGCTGCTGGGGTTCGCTCTGGTCGGCGCGTGCCATCGCTTACCGGCAACGCCAAGGGTTCCGCCACGACCAAGTTGCCATCGCCGTGGTAGTCCAGCGGCTGGTGCCCGCGGAGATGTCCGGCATCTTGTTCACCGCCAATCCCGTGACCGGCGCGCGGGACGAGATCGTTATCAACGCGGCACTTGGCCTCGGCGAAGCAGTAGTCGGCGGTCTGACCACCCCCGACACCTTTACCCTGGATCGCACGACCCTTGCGGTGCGGGAGCGGCAGACCGGGCGGCAAGAGGTGGCGACCGTGCTGGCGGAGCGAGGCACGACCGAGCGCCCGCTCGGCCCGGAGCGTGGTGCCCAATCC
>JALZFK010000169.1 GCA_030861585.1 Actinomycetota bacterium
TCTCGAACGGCCTCGTGCACCGCTACGACGTCGAGAAGTCGCCGGACAGCCTTGAGGGAGACGAGGGGACGTTCAGCCTGTGCACGTTCTGGCTCGTCGAAGCGCTCACGCGCGCGGGCCGGCTCGACGAGGCCCGGCTCATCTTCGAGCAGATGCTGAGCTACGCCAACCACGTGGGGCTCTACGCCGAGGAGATCGGTCCCAGCGGCGAGGCGTTGGGCAACTTCCCCCAGGCCTTCACCCACTTGACCCTGATCAGCGCCGCCTTCAACCTCGACCGGGCGCTCGGTACAAGCAGCTTGTGAGTGCGGAATCTCTGATAGAAGCCCAGTTTTGTACCTCTGTGTCCTTCCGGGTCGCCGCCTGTCTTTAAGCGGGACGTACTACGAACAGAGTCACCTAGCTATTCAAACGCCAGACACAGAAGTTCAATACCGACGCGAAGCCCATCCATAAAAGGTACGGCACGAGCAGTAACGCCGCCGTCCTGGAGACCTTCGAGAAAGACACGACGGTCGCGGCTATGGCGGCGAGGAGAAAAACTACCTCCACAAACGCCCACCCTGGCGCCCGGCGACCGAAGAACACGTACGTCCACAGCACGTTGAGCAGGAGTTGCGCCCCGAAGAGGGCCCGCGAGGCTCGCTTCGCGACACCGTCCTCGCCTCGCTCCTCGGCCAGCCACAGCGAGGCGCCCATGAGGGCGTACAGCAGCGTCCACGTGGGGCCGAAGTAGGAGCCGGGCGGGGTAAAGGAGGGCTTTCGCAGTGTCGGGTACCACTCCCGGAGGCCCTGACGCGACAGGAAGGCGCCGATCCCACCCGCCGCCTCGCACGCCACCACCGCGCCTACAAGCTTCGCTATCGAGCGCCCGCCGGCCATCCTCAACTTCCTGAATCCTCTACGGCCACGATCGGAACCACCTCCTGTCCTTACCCCGCCGCCCAGGTCGGCACACCATGTCGACAACGGCAACATCCACCCGGAGTTCCACGAGCCACGGTGGGTTTGGTGGCGTCTAGGACAGGTCGGCGCTATGCTGCCCTGGGTACAAGTTAGGGAAGAGGTGCTTAGTGCCGCGCGCTTAAGAGCTTCGGGTACAAAGCATTGGAAGCGCGTTCTTGAAGACTCTTGCTAGCTCTATGGTGAGATGCTTCAAATGCAAAGAAAAGCAGAGCAGGCAGGAGCGGCAATGAAGCAGTTTCATTTAGTGCGTACTGAAGATATAAGCGGCGTTAGTGGGACGGGCCATGTAGCTGAAGGGGTTGTTTTCTCGAACGGGTGGTGTGTCCTCAGGTGGACGTCTAAACATCCGGGCTTAGAGTATTTTCAGAGCATAGAAGACGTGGAAGCTGTGCATGGTCATGGCGGGAAAACAAAAGTTGTGTTTTTGCAGGGGGAACCTCACAAATAATCGTCTTGAAAGCCCGCTCTCACCTACATCAAACGCGTTCTAAAGGTCGAGCTCTTCGAGCGCAGCAATGTAAGCCTCCGAATAGGTAGGAAACTGTGCTACCGTGTCGAGGAGCTTCTCGACGGGGATATCCGCCCGGATCGCTTGAGAGGCTTGGTGAATCCACTCCCCGGCCTGTGGAGCTACGGCCCAGGCCCCCACCAAGACCCTCCGCTCCCGGTCGGCTAGGAGCCCGAGGTGACCCCGCGGGTTCTCCTCGTAGGTCCAGGGCCTGGCGATAGCACGGGGCACGTCGAGGACCGCGGTCGCAACCTCGATGCCTTGCTCTCTCGCCCGCGCCTCGGTCAGCCCTGCGGCGGCGATCTCCGGGTCGGAGAAGACGACCCTGGGTATCCCGCGGTAGTCGGCTCGCCTTTCCTTGCCGAGGATGTTGTCGGCCACCACGCGGCCCTGGTACTTGGCCACGTGGGTGAGAAGCATTACCCCCGTTACGTCCCCCAAGGCCCACACCCCTTCCGCGAGCCGGCAGTGTTCGTCTATCGGGAGACGCCTACCGTCAGGCTCAATCCCGACCGACTCGAGCCCAATCCCTTCCGTGCGGGGCGTACGGCCCGCGGCGATAACCACCACGTCCGTCTCGATCTCCGTGCCGTTCTCGAGTTCGGCGATCGTGCCCCCGCCGTCCTTGCGCGCCCTTACGACTTTCTGACCTACTCGGACGTCTATGCCCTCCTCCTCAAGGGCCGCTTTTATTAGCTCTCCAACCTTCGGGTCCTCGCGGTCGATGAGCCTGTCGGGCGACTGCACGATCGTTACTTCGGTTTCGAAGCGGGATAGCCATTGGCCTGCCTCTATGCCGTTCGGGCCCCCGCCGATGACTACCGCGTGTCCTGGTATCTCGCGGCTCGTCGTCACCTCGCGGTTCGTCCACACGGTAATGTCCTCGAGCCCCTCTATGGTCGGTATGGTGGGCGCCGAACCGGTGGCGACGATCACGTGGTCGGCTTCAAGCGTTTCTCCGTCCGCCTCCACCTTGCCAGGGCCCGCGATCCGGCCCTCGCCCTTCACGACCGTGGCGCCCTGGTTTTCGTAGCCCTCCACCTGCCTCGAGTCGTCGAGATGGCGGATCATCCAGTCCCTGTAGTCGAAAACTCCCTCGAGGGTAAGCGTGGGGGTGCCCGTCCCGGCGGCCCTCCTCGCCTCGCTCCTCGCCTCGGGTGGTCGGAGCAGGGTCTTCGAGGGGATGCACGCCCAGTAGGCGCACTCGCCGCCGATCAGCTCCTTCTCGACCACCGCGACCCTCTTGCCGCCGGCGATAAGCCTGCTCGCCGCAACCTCCCCACCTGGTCCCATGCCAAGTATAATCGAGTCGAACCTAGCTTCCATCTATGGTCTCCTACTCACTGCTCGCCCTCGCAAGCGCGAGAGTGCCGATAGTACTACTGGCTAGTACCTCGAGGAGGATGAATGGCTCTCCCCTATCTATCTTCGCCCGAAGGTCGTCGCGACCGATGTTCGCAACCATGCTACCTCTTCTCCTCTCCGAGAAACGCCATTAACTCCCTTGCCGCGACCGCGCCGGCGCGATTTGCACCGATGGTGGACGCGGAGGGGCCGTACCCAACCAGATGGACCCTCGGGTCCTTGGCGACCTGTGTGGCCAACTTGCCGGTCATGGTTATGCCGCCGCTGGGTTCGCGCAGCATAAGCGGCGCCAGATGATCGAGGGAGCTGCGAAAACCGGTGCACCAGAGGATAACATCGACACGAAGAACGGTCCCGTCGGGCCAGCTGACGCCATCTTCGATGATTTTACTGAACATTGGCAGCCGGTTCAGCACCCCTCGGGCTTGCATAGCCTCGATCGCAGGGGTAATCGGCAGCCCCGTTACTGAAACGACAGAATTGGGCGGCAAGCCGCGGCGCACCCGGTCTTCGACTAGCGCCACGGCGGCACGGCCGCGGTCCTCGGTAAAGGGGCCCGGGCGGAACTCCGGCGGTCTCCGGGTGACCCAGGTCGTGGTGGTGACGCGCGAAACTTCGTCGAGCAGCTGCACGGCCGAGATACCGCCGCCGACGACGATCACGTGCTTGCCGGCGAACTCCTCGGCTGTTCGGTAATCTTTGGTGTGCAGTTGCCTGCCCTTAAATCGGTCCGCGCCGGGATAGTCCGGGATGTACGCGGTTTCCCACGTGCCCGTAGCGTTGATCAGCCCGCGGGCCGAGAAGTTGACCCGATCCGTTTCGATCCTCAATCGCTCGCCGCGATCACAAACGACCGCCGCCTTTACGGGCCGATGAACGGGGAGGCCGAAAGCCTCCTCGTAGGCCGCGAAATACTGCGGCACCGCGACGCTTGCTTCCACCTCCGTAGCATCGGTAGCGACCGCCTCCGAAAAGCGCATCCCCGGCAGATCGTGGATACGGTTAACGGTGCTCAGTTTCAGTGAGGGCCAGCGGAACTGCCAGGCACCGCCCGCCTGTGGCGACTGATCTAGCACAACGAATCCTCGCTCTGGCGCCAGCCCGCGCTTCTTGAGGTGGTATGCTGAGGACAGGCCGGCTTGGCCGGCCCCGATGACGACGATTTCGGTCTTGAGTGCGACATGTAATGCTGGTGCAGGTATCGAAGTAGGCTGGGGTGACCTTGAGGTACTAGTATTGTCTAAAGCGTTTCTTGTGCTCATCGTTATGCCTATTCCATTGCGGTAGTCAGTGCAGTTGGGCCAGGTCCGATACCACTGCATAATGCTGTAGGTCTCAGCTTGATTGCCGCGAACGCTCCTTCTCTACGACATTCTTTACCGCAGGGACTACCTCCTGGCCAAAGGTCATGACCTACCGCTCGTGGTCTTCAGAGGGCCAGAAGATGAACGTGTCCATCCCGTTCTCCAGCGCGAAGCGGGAGAGCTGCTCGGTCCACTTCGAGACCGACCCTTCTAACAAACCTTCTCCCTCCGGCCCGATCCTGCCAGAGACGTTGTAGAGGCGCTTGATCTCCTCCGGTCTGCGTCCGGCCTCTAGCGCCGCCTCGTCAATGCGCTCGTGCAGCTCCGGCAGACGCTCTGGGTGAGCCCAGCCGATGGAGGGAATCCAGCCGTCGGCGAGACTTCCTGTGAGCTTGAGCATCCTGGGACCGCCCACTCCGAGCCAGATGCCTATGCGGTGAGCGGGCTGGGGACCGGGGCGCATGCCGGCCAGCTTGTAGATCTCACCGTCAAAGTGCAAGCTACGCTCCTCGCTCCACACCAGCCGCATGA
>JALZFK010000177.1 GCA_030861585.1 Actinomycetota bacterium
GGCTCTACCCGCGCATACCGGCCATACTCCTTATCATCGGCGCTGTGGGTACCGGTCTGGTTAGGGCGATCGCGAGCGCCGGGCCCGGTATCGTCCTGGCGTACGTGGGCGCCGACATCATCCTTAACGTGGCCATAGCATGGCTGGGCTTCGTCCTTTTTACCAGAAGGCGCGAGGAAGCCCGGCAAGTTACGTAAGCGTGTTACGTTTCTTAGACCGACCAGGGACAAGGATGGTCCTACCTATCCGCGTGATCCATACGATCGCGGGTAGACGCTAAGCCAGCAATCGCGGTGATGATACTTTACACCTCCAAACGAGTTACTGCTGAAAGGCTTGCGCGCCTGGACTACTCCTCTTCCTTCGACGCGAATCCGTGAGAGATCCCACGCGCGTAGTCTCCCGGGTGCTCCTCGACCCACCGGACGGTCTGTCGATAGCCCATGCGCTTGGCCAGGACCAACACGTGAGCCCGTTCCACCATGTGCGCGCCCGATCGCTTAACCGCAACTAACCCTTCGAGCACGCCGGCGGGCACCACGACCGGCCCACCGGAATCCTCTTCCGTACCCATGGTGCGCCTCCTTCTTGCTTGGGGCGCATGGTACCAGGCCCTTGCACCTGAGTTCCCGAGAGCGTGTGCCGTAGGGTAACCCACTCCCCTCGGCGCCGGCTCTCTCGCTGAGCGGACTCGATCGGTCCTTGGCCCTTATCCGTTCTTTATCTAGTACTTTGCTCCAAAGCTTCGGTATCCTTATGCAGACACGTCGAAGCAGCTCCACGGCTCCGACGGGGTGAGGGTACGCGAGCATTGAGAGGCTGATGTATATGGAAAAAGTGGCGGTTTTGGTTCTGGCGGGTAGGGAGACACGGGCGGACGAGGCCCGTATAGCCAACGCTCTGACCGTTGTGAACGAATTCAAGGAAGCCGGGGATGAGGTCACCTTGGTCTTCAGTGGGGCCGGGACCAGGTGGATTAGCGAACTGTCCAATTCTGGTCACCCGCTTAGCAACGCTTTCGACATGGTGAAAGACAAGGTTGCCGGTGCCTGCAAAGAGTGCGCGGCATCTTTCGGGGTTGAGGAGGAGGTAGAAGCCAGCGGCATTCCCCTTGTAGAAGAGTACAAGGGGCATCCGAGCCTAAAGAGGTTGGTGTCCCAAGGTTACCAGGTGATCACCTTTTAGAACGGTCTTCGAGGCCTTCGAATCTCGGAGAGTCGGGCAGGCCTTAGATAGCTGCGGGAGCTTGATTACTCAAGTGGACAAACACCTTGGCGTTTGAGGATAGAGCACCTTGCATCCGTGGGCCTATGGTGTTGGCGTGTGATTATGCGGCGTTTCGTCCTGCCTCGCTCTTGTGACGAATGCGCTCGGAGTAGTAGATCTCTCTTAGGCGAGAGTTTTCCTCCTCGGCCTCTGCCAGGAAGCCCTTCAGACGCTTATTCTCTTTCGAAAGAGCGTCGTATCTAGGGTCCTTAAGCCGCTGCCTGGTCTTTGTAAAGCTCTCCACTATGAAGCAGCAGAGCCAAACGGCGACGCCGACGAGGCCGACCATCGTCAGGACCAGTACGAAATAACCAAGCATCTCTTCCATCACCAACCGCCTCCGAGTCGAGCACCTTTCTCCTCTTGATAAGGGTGAATGCCCCCAGCGGGCGAACCTAAAACGGGATCGGCAAGAAAAATCTAGTCGGCACCACATCCTGTAGCTCTCGGCGTACCCGCGCATACGTATTGCCCCATGCAGGGCCTGTCGCGAGCCCTCGAATGACCAAGAAGGGCGGGGGGACTGCGGGTTAGGAGTTTTTGGAAGCAAACCCCGACATGTCCGAGGTGCCGACGGAAGAGCGGTTTAGGGGCTTCTCCCGGAGGCTACTGTTCCACTGGGCCCGGCATCTTCCCCCGGTTCTACGGTTCTGCGGGACGTTGGGCCTCTTCGAGCAGGCGCATGACCTCCTCGTCCGGGACCTGCTCGAAGTTTCGGTACCAGAGGCCGACGGCTTCGAGGTCGTCGGGCATGAGCAGGCAGATCAGATCGTTCGTCTCGGGGCGTAAGAGCTCGGCGGACGACGGCGCACAGACGGGAACGGCGAGGACGAGCCGCCGGGGATTCAAGCGCCTGAGGGCCAGAAGCGCAGCCCGCGCCGTCACGCCCGTGGCGAGGCCATCGTCCACGAGTATGGCCGTGCGTTGTTCGAGGTCGGGGTAAGGATGGTCGCCGCGGAAGAGCCTGAGGCGCCGCTCTACCTCTTCGGACTCGCGGGCGGAGACCTGGTCCAAATAATCCCCCGGGATGCCTAAAGCCCGCACGACGCGCTCGTTGAGGATACGTACCCCGCCGGGGGCCACGGCGCCTATGCCGAACTCCGGCTGGCCAGGGGCTCCGATCTTGCGGGAGACGATAACCTCCAACGGTGCGCCCAAAGAGCGCGAGACCTCGGCACCGACCGGAACCCCGCCCCGCGGCAGCGCGAACACCACTGGCCGCTCGTTCGCGTAGGACTGAAGCCTCTCGGCCAGTCGCCTTCCGGCTTCCCTGCGGTCCTCGAAAAGCATCTCCGCGCCGGACATGTTTGACTCTCCTTCCATGTGGTGATTATGCAACAGCGACCCCAATCGCTGCACGGGCGCCCGGCCCCGTGCCCGCTGAATGCCGCGGCGATGTGGGAAAATAGCGCCGCTGCGTACTCTAAGTTCCCGAGCGGGACGAGGGTTCTAAGGAGGAGAGATGACGGAGGCCAGGGAGATATCCCCCTCTCGGGGCAGGCTGGGCGTGCTGATGCCGGGTATAGGGGCGGTCGCCACTACCCTCATGGCGGGCGTCGAACTGATAAGGAAGGGCCTCGCCGAACCCGTGGGTTCTCTCACCCAGCTGGGCACCGTTCGCCTGGGTAAGCGTACCGAGAACCGGGTCCCTAAGATAAAGGACTTTGTTCCCCTCGCCGAACTAGGAGACCTCGCCTTCGGCGGCTGGGATGCCTTCCCCGACGACGCCTACGAGGCCGCCGTTTTCGCCGGAGTCCTCGAAAAAGAGCACCTGAACGCCGTTAGAGAGGAGCTGAAGGAGGTGCGCCCCTTCCCTGCCGTCTTCGACTCTCGCTACGTCGCCGGGCTCGGCAACGCCATCCACACCAAGAGCTACGGTTCTTTGAGGGAAGCGGCCGAGCGGGTGCGGGAGGACATCCGGGCTTTCAAAGAAGAGCAAGGTTTGGAGCGGGTAGTGATGGTAAACTGCGCCTCGACGGAGGCTTACCTGCAGCCCCAGGAGGCGCACTTCACGCTCGAGGGCTTCGAGGCGGCGCTAGAGCGGTCGGACCCGGCGATCTCGCCGTCCATGATTTACGCCTACGCCGCCCTAAAAGAGGGCGTTCCTTACGCCAACGGCGCCCCGTCTTTAGCGGTCGACATCCCGGCCCTCGCCGAACTAGCGAACGAGAAGGGCATCCCCGTCGCCGGCAAGGACTTCAAGACCGGCCAGACCCTGATGAAGACTATCGTGGCGCCCGGTTTGAAGGCGCGGATGCTCGGGCTTTCGGGCTGGTACTCGACGAATATCCTGGGCAACCGGGACGGGGAGGTCCTCGACGACCCGGAGAGCCTCAAGAGCAAAGAGGTCTCCAAACTCTCGGCGCTCGAGCACATTTTGCAGCCCAACGTGTATCCCGGACTCTACGGGAACATCTCGCACGTCGTCAAGATCAACTATTATCCTCCTAGGGGGGACGCCAAGGAGGGCTGGGACAACATAGACATATTCGGCTGGCTCGGCTACCCGATGCAGATCAAGATAAACTTCCTAGCCCGCGATTCGATACTT
Organism: Actinomycetota bacterium; assembly: GCA_030861585.1. Classification (GTDB taxonomy): domain Bacteria; phylum Actinomycetota; class Rubrobacteria; order Rubrobacterales; family Rubrobacteraceae; genus Rubrobacter_F. The sequence goes on from JALZFK010000177.1 coordinate 3,818, forward strand.
GCCGCCCCCATAGTTCTCGACCTCACGTTATTCCTGGACCTTGCACAAAGGGCCGGCATGGGCGGCATCCAGGAGTGGCTCTCCTTCTACTTCAAGAGCCCCATGACGTTGCCCGAACTCTACCCCGAGCACGATCTCTTTATCCAGCACATGAAGCTGAAGAACACCTTACGCGCCATAATGGGTGAGGATCTCATAACCCACCTGGGCCTCGACTACTACGAGTAGCTCGTCCGGCATCCCTACGAGGGTGGGGAGCCACCGGGGTAGTAGGGGCCCGACCTCGGCGGTCGCTCTTCGTTCGGCGGGAAAGGGGCGGCGGGCGGAAAGGCTTCCTCGGGGGCGTGATGTCTTCGTCCGGTGGCGCGGTGACGGCCGGGGCAGTCCCCGGCGGAACACCGCCTACTTCCGGCGCGGCGCCCCTTATGCCCAGCAGCCCTTTCGCCCGCTCGGCCACCTGCCTGTGCGCCGCTTGCGCCTCCCTAAAGAACGCGGCCAGCTACTCGTCTCCGAGCATCTCGGCGTTCAGGACGTAATTCTCAAGCATCTCTGCGCCGTCCGAGGCGGGGTAGAGCACGCTTACTAAGTTGTAGTGTTCGTCGCGGGTACGCGTGACCCGCTCGCCGGGGTCCATCTCGTCCTCTTTCGTTCCCGGTTCAGGTAGATATCTCTCCCTGGCTGCCTGCCTCGAATAGCGGAGCGTACTCGTCAGGGAGCTGCGAACGAACGTCATCTATCACGCCCTGGGTGACCGCGTCTCCCAGCACCTCGACTACCACCCGGGCATGGTAAACGGCCGTAGGCCGATCCACGCCTCCGCCTTTCTCGTTGACCCGCTCGAAGAACTCGTCCAGGGAGAAGGGGTTGCTGGTCTCCTCCCCCTCGTACCGCATATACTCGGCAAGCTCCGGCGGCAGCTGCGAAGCGAGGTCTTTGGGCTCGCCCCCGGCCAAGCGCTCCGCGAGGGTTTGGAGCGTGGCTTGAGTAGCCCTTTCGGCCTCCTGGCGAGACTCCATGTGGCCGCGAGTCTGTACCTCCTTAATGAACTCGTCGTACTTCACTTTCTCCTCCCGGTTAATCCATGAGCTGTCTACAATCCGCCACGTTCTCTGTTCTGGAGATACCCGCACCGGAAGCCGCGAAAACGACCCGTCACCCGGAGGCGGCGGGATACTCGAGGCACCCGCTCG